>CAYTKR010000116.1:0-15647 GCA_964438295.1 uncultured Anaerolineales bacterium | reverse complement strand
TCTTTTTTCAGTGCAGCCATTCGTGATAAACAGGAATTTTATCTAATGACAAAGATCGCATTTATAGGTGCTGGTAGCACAGTTTTCGCAAAAAATCTACTGGGAGACATTCTCAGCTACCCCGAACTCTCAAACTCGACCATCTGCCTGCACGATATCAATGAGCAGCGCCTCCAGGACACTGAAAAGGTTGCCCGGCGCATTGTCGACCAATGGGTTATCAGCCCAACCATCGAAACGACTACAGATCGCAGAGCAGCTCTCGATGGCGCAGATTATGCCATCAACATGATCCAGGTTGGAGGCTTAGAGCCAGCCACGCTGATCGATTTCGAGATCCCCAAGAAATTTGGTCTCCGACAAACCATAGGTGACACCCTGGGCATCGGCGGCATCATGCGCGCCTTGCGCACCGTCCCGGTGATGCTGGAGATGGCGCGAGATATGGAAGAGCTATGCCCGGATGTGCTACATCTAAACTATGTCAATCCCATGGCGATGATCACCTGGGCGCTCAACCGGGCCAGTGTGATCAATACAATTGGATTATGTCACAGCGTACCGCACACCGCCAGTCAACTAGCTGCGGATATCGGCATCCCAGTGGATGAAATCAACTACCTCGTGGCTGGGATCAACCATTTAGCCTTTTATCTACGCCTCGAGAGGCATGGCGAAGACCTGTACCCGCTGATTCGCAATGTGATTGAAGATGGCCGCGTCCCTGAATGGAACCGCGTCCGCTACGAGCTATTCAATCGGCTGGGATATTTTGTCACCGAATCCTCCGAGCATTTGAGCGAATATGTGCCCTGGTTCATAAAGCGCGACCGCCCCGACCTGATCCAACGCTTTAACATCCCCATCGATGAGTACCTCTATCGCTGCCAAGCTCAAATCCAGGCTTGGGATTACGCCCAAGAGTACTTGGATGACCCCAATCGAACTCCCCGTGTTTCATTGGAAGAACGTTTGGCGGAGATTCCTGGCATGCCCACCATTCGAGACCATACCATTCAGATTTATCAACGGATCGATGAAGTCTCCCATAGTGTTGAATACGCTGGGGAGATCATCCATAGCATCGAAACCGGCACACCGCGCACTATCTACGGAAATGTTCCCAACCTTGGACTGATCGATAATCTCCCATTTGAATGCTGCGTAGAAGTGCCTTGCCTGGTCGATCAGAATGGCATCCAGCCCACGCGCATCGGTTTGCTTCCCCCACATTTGGCAGCACTGATGCAGACCAACATCAATGTACAAGCGCTAACTGTAGAGGCTGCCTTGACGCGCAAACGTGAGCACATCTATCACGCAGCCATGCTAGACCCCCGCACGGCCGCCGAGTTGGACCTCGATCAAATCTGGAGCCTGGTAGATGAGTTGCTCGAAGCGCATGGAGAATGGCTACCCGAGTACCGTTAGAGAGGCTACAAAAAATGAATTTTGATCCCAGAGAGCATCCTCATCGCCGATTTAATCCTTTGACGGGGGAATATATCTTCGTCTCCCCGCATCGCACCAAACGGCCCTGGCAGGGCCAGGTTGAAAAATCCATCCCCGCCCAGCACCCAGCATATGATCCCAAATGCTATCTTTGTCCTGGCAATCAACGCGCTGGAGAGGCCAGCAACCCGCAATACGAGCACACCTTTGTTTTCACCAACGATTTTGCTGCCCTTCTGCCTGAAGTGCACCAAGATCACCAGACTGATAACCCGTTATTTCAAGATCAACCCGTGCGGGGTACCAGTCGAGTGATCTGCTTTTCGCCGCGCCACGATCTCACGCTGCCCGAAATGGATGTCAAGGACATCCGTCGCGTGGTCGATGTATGGGCTGAGCAGATCGTCGACCTTGGAAAGCACTACCAATGGGTGCAGGTTTTCGAAAACAAGGGCGCGATGATGGGCTGCTCCAATCCGCATCCCCATGGTCAGGTTTGGGCGCTGGATACCTTACCCAACGAACCCGCCAAAGAAGAGCATCATCAAAAGCTATATTTTCGTAAATACGCCCGCCCTTTGCTGCTAGATTATGTCGAGGCAGAGTTGGGAAATGAAACCCGGGTGATCGAGCAAAACGATTATTGGGTATGCGTGGTTCCATATTGGGCAATCTGGCCCTTCGAATTACTTTTGCTCCCGCGAGAGCATATTTTGCGTCTTCCCGATCTGAACCCCAACCAGCGCGAAGCGCTAGCTGATATTCTCAAGAGACTGCTAATCCGATATGACAATCTCTTTGAAACATCCTTCCCTTACTCAATGGGTTGGCATGGTGCACCAAACATCCCGCAGGTTAGCGACACCAACACTTCGTCAATTGATGTTATCTTGCATGAGGTTGACTTTTCCCACTGGCAGCTTCATGCTCATTTCTACCCGCCTCTCTTACGTTCAGCGACGGTGAAGAAATTCATGGTCGGCTACGAAATGCTTGCCGAGGCCCAACGCGATATCACAGCCGAACAGGCTGCCGATCGTTTGCGCATGGTCTCGACAGCGCATTTCAGAAATAAATAGCTCCAAAAAATTTATAACAATTGATCTCACAAACTGGAGAAATTCTTTCCGAATAGACAGAGTTCCTCAGTTTTTTGAAGGGAGAATTTAATGGTTCTCCAGGAACTACCGGGGGGATCCCCCAGATTTGGATGTATGGGGCATTATCCGCACGCCCCATACATCCAAATCTGCCACCTTCCGCGGTGATTCCTAGAGAGCCAACAGAAACACACACATAAAAATGCCTGATCATTTGCCTTGGATCAATCCATAAGGTACAATCCCGAGGATTTGGTAATCGGGATAAGGAGTAGACCATGAAATTCAGAGAATTTGGCCGCACAGGTTGGCAGGTATCCACAGTCAGTTTTGGTGCCTGGGCAATTGGAGCAGACTGGGGGCAGGTAGGCAAAGAGGACGCTATCGCAGCCCTACACACCGCTCTGGACGAAGGCATCAATCTTTTTGACACCGCCGATGTATACGGCGATGGGCGCAGCGAAAAATTGCTTGCACAGCTCAAACGCGAGCGCTCCGAAAATTTCTATATCATCACGAAAGCAGGAAGACGCCTGAATCCCCATACTGCCGATGGGTACAACCGGGAAAACCTGACCAAGTTTGTAGAACGCAGCTTGAAAAACCTGGAAACGGAGACCTTAGATTTGGTTCAATTGCACTGCCCTCCAACCGAGGTTTACTATCGTCCCGAGGTTTTTGGTGTGCTGGATAACCTGGTACAGGCTGGCAAGATCCGCTATTACGGCGTCAGCGTTGAAAAAGTCGAAGAAGCTCTCAAGGCGATGGAATATCCGGGAGTGCAGTCGGTGCAGATAATATTCAACATCTTCCGCCAGCGCCCCAGCGAATTGTTCTTCGCTGAAGCCGTGCGCCGCAAAGTCGGCATTCTGGCGCGCGTGCCGCTCTCCTCGGGGATGTTGACAGGCAAGTTCACCAAGAAATCTGAATTCACCGCCGACGACCACCGCCAATACAATCGCCATGGAGAATTTTTCGACGTCGGAGAGACCTTCTCCGGTGTGGATTACGATCTCAGCCTGGAAGCTGTCGAAAAGCTGAAGGCGTTGGTACCCGAAGGGGTCAGCATGGCACAGTTCGCTCTGCGCTGGATCCTGATGTTCGAGGCCGTCAGTTGCACCATCCCTGGGGCTAAGAATCCTCGGCAAGCCATGGATAACGCCAGAGCTGCGGACCTGCCTCTGCTTTCAGATGAGGCAATGGCCACCATCAAAGAGATTTATGAATCGATGCTCAAGGAACAGGTGCGTCACAGGTGGTAATCCATGACCCCAAAAGAACGCTTGCAACGAACATTGACCCACCAACCGGTGGATCATCTCCCCACACAGATCAATTATACCCGTTCCATGGGCGAAGAAATGTGCGCTCATTTTGGTCTTGCTTTCGATGAACTGCCAGCATTCCTCGGCAATCATTTGCTGCGCGTCGATTTGACCTACCAGACCAAGTACAGCGACGATGGGAAGTTGAAATATGATTGGTGGGGGGTTGGTTTTGACGTTGAGGAAGAGGGCTATTACACCGCCGACAACCCCTTAGCAGATTCGCAAGATCTAGACGTTTTTCCTTGGCCAGAACCTGAAGATCCCCATTTGTTCGATGAAGCAACAGCGATGATCGAATCTGATGGAGGAAAGCACTTCGTGGCCCCCAATTTTGGCTGGGCTTTGTTCGAGAGGGCCTGGTCGTTGCGCGGCTTTGACACATTTTTGCTGGATATGGCCATTAATCCCGACTTTGTCGAAGAAGTTCTGGAGAGGATCACTGTTATTCAAGAAAGATTGATCCAACGTTTCATTGACCTGGGTGTAGATGGCGGGTACTTCGGTGATGATTATGGTGCCCAGGTCAATTTGCTCTTCTCCCCCGAGATGTGGCGTCAGATGATCAAACCGCGTCTGAAGCGCATGTTCGCTCCTTTCACTGAAGCCGGGTTGCCCATCATGATGCACTCTGATGGACAGATCTCGCCGATCTTGCCTGACCTAGTCGAAATTGGCCTCACCACCCTCAACCCAGTCCAGCCCGAGGTATTGGATCACGCCTGGTTAAAGAAAACCTTTGGAGATCAATTGGCATATTATGGTGGTATCTCCACCCAAACTGTACTACCCTATGGATCACCAGCAGAAGTCAAGTCCGCTGCGAAAGCGTGTATGGCAACCTTGGCTCCAGAAAATACTGGCCTAATGCTGGCCCCCTCCCATCGCATGATGGCCGATATCCCCATGGAGAATGTCACCGCAATGTTAGAAGTATTTACTGAAATCAAGGGCGAACAAGCTCCTTGATGATAGGGAAACCTTCCTCACTTCCAATTATTGTCTCACCCTTGCATGATCCGACGGGTCTAGTTTTCGAGCATATCCATCAGATCACACCAGAACTGAAGCAACTATTCAGTCGAATCTATCTCAGCCTTTCAACAGCAACCGCGGAAAAACAAAAAGCACATATAGCTCGGATACAAAGTGAGTCCTTCTTCGAAGTTAATTTCAACCAACCTGATACCCTACCAGGCGATCACTACCTGGCAGGGTATCAGGTTGCCATCAATCAGAATCCTGGGGATCATATCTTCCATATGTGCGATCTCGATCGCGTGGCTTTTTCCCTGAATACCGAACACCGCCAAGCATTCATAGCAGATGTGCAATGGGCCACTGAAATAGCGAAGTCTCAGCCCGTCCTTTTTCAGCGGTCAGACCTGGCTTGGGAAACCTATCCCGAGAATTACCGTCAGATCGAGCACTTGATCATCAAGGTCGGGGAGATGCTCTTCGACGAGTATTACGAATTTGCCTGGTCCTACATGGTGATGCGGGCAGATCAACTCGCCGCCATTCTGCCCGCAATTCGAAGCCATGATTTCGGAATCCTGATCGAGATCATCTTGGCAATGCGGAATAGATTGGAGAAAAAGAAGGTTGATTGGCTATCCTGGGAAGATCCATACATCATGGGCCGTAATCCTGATGAATTGCGCTACGAACGCGAAAACAGCCAAGAAGAAACAGAAAAACGCCTGCGCGGCATGCTGCCCTTCTTTGAGCATTTTCTATCCGTCACAGGCCGCCTCAGCATAGAGCGCGGCTGGGAAAAACCTATCGACGAAACTTCCTAAAAGTTCCACAAATTGTTATCGATAACGGAAACGATAACAGTTTGCCACAGCAGAATTAGGGGGATTTTTATGAGCAATGTCACCCAAGCGCAGTTACAAAACACACAATAAACTTGACTCATTCATGCCAATCTGTTATTTTTGTCAGGCGATATGTTACCGATAACGGGAACGATAACATAAGGTGTCAATGGCTCGTAACCATAAGATCACGATCAAAGATGTCGCCAAAGCCGCGGGGGTTTCCACACAAACGGTTTCACGCGTACTAAACAACCGCCCTGACGTTTCACCAGATACTCGGGAACGCGTTCAAGAAGTCATCACCGAGATGGGCTACGCCCCCAATGTACTTGCCCGCAGCCTCAGCCGCGGCAGGAGCAACACATTGGGCGTGGTTGGTTTCGGCTTGGGGTATTACGGCTCAACCAGCGTGTTGACCGGAATAGAAAAGAAAGCCAACGAGTTGGGATTCTCGTTCATCCTCAGCTTACTCGACCGTTTCGAAATGGAGAGAGTGGATGAAATCTTGATGGACCTGCTCTCCCGTCAGGTTGAAGGGATCATCTGGGCAGTTCCTGGCATCACAGACGCCCTGCAAGGATTGCCACAGAGATTGGCGGAAATTCCTATTCCCGTAGTCTTTCTCAATAAAGAAAAGACCAATGACGATATCATAGCTGCCATGGATAACCACCTGGGGGGTCAGTTGGCTACCCAACACCTGCTCGATCAAGGATATCGAAATATTGGCATTATCACCGGTCCGCGCGAATGGTGGGAAGCGCAGCAGCGCGAACTAGGCTGGCGTGAGACTATGCTCTCAGCAGGTGTCGATGATTTAGACAATTTGAAAGTAGAGGGCGATTGGTCGGCTGCTAGCGGCGAAGTTGGTCTCCATGCCCTGATCGCCAAAGTGCCCGACATTGATGCCATATTTGTATGCAACGATCAAATGTCCTTAGGTGTCTTTCAAGCAACGCGACGGTTGGGATTGAAAGTTCCGCAAGACCTTGGGATCGTTGGGTTTGATGATATTCCCGAATCAGCTTACTTCTATCCTTCTCTGAGTACAGTCCGGCAAAACGCTGAGAATCTGGGCGCAGTAGCCGTTGAGCAAATGGCGCAATTCATTCAAGCCCACCAGAACAATCAGGATTTCAAACCAGAAATTAGCTGGGTCAAACCCAGATTGATCATTCGCAAAAGTTCTACAAGAGAATCATAAGATACGAGGAAATTATGGATACGATTACATTAGGCGTTATTGTTGGCAACCGGGGATTCTTCCCCAGTCATCTCTGCGAGACTGGGCGAGCGACAGTTCTCAAAGTTTTGGAAGAAGAGGGCATAAAAGTTGTCGCCTTATCACCAGAAGATACCCCGTACGGCAGCATCGAGAGCCTCACGGATGCGCAAAAATGCGCCGACCTATTCAAGGAGCATGCCGATGAGATCGTTGGTGTTTTGGTCACGTTGCCCAATTTTGGCGATGAACGCGCCATTGCAAATGCCTTACGCTGGGCCAATCTCGATGTCCCAGTGCTTATCCAAGCATTTCCGGATGACGCCGCCAACATGACCATCGCCGACCGGCGCGACTCTTTCTGCGGCAAAATGTCCGCCTGCAACAACTTGCGGCAATATGGCATCAAATACACCCTCACCGATTTGCATACTGTCGATCCCGAGAGCGAGAGTTTCCGAAAGGATTTGCGCCGCTTTGCTGCCATTTGCCAGGTGGTGGGAGGCCTCAAGAATGCTCGCATCGGTGCGCTGGGTGCCCGGCCAACCGCCTTCAACACCGTGCGCTACAGCGAGAAGCTGCTCGAGCGCTCGGGAATTTCAGTAGAAACCCTCGATCTCTCAGAAGCCTTTGGGCGAGTAGATCGCCTAGCAGATGACGATCCCAAGATCGTCGAAAAACTAGATGCCATTAAGGGGTATGTTTCCACCACAGGGATTCCCGAAGACGCCCTGATGAAAATGGCCAAATTTGGCGCTGTGGTAGATGAGTGGATGGACGAGACCCAACTGGTCGCCAGCGCCATCCAGTGCTGGACCGCGATGGAAGAATTTTTCGGCGTGGTGCCCTGCACGCTGATGAGCATGATGAGCAACCGCCTGGCACCGTCCGCCTGTGAAACCGATATCGCCGGTGTGGTTGGCATGTATGCTCTGGCACTGGCATCCCAAACCCCCAGCGCCATCGTCGATTGGAATAACAACTACGGCGACGACCCCGATAAGGGCGTCATCTTCCACTGTTCGAATCTCCCCAAGGATATCTTCGTCGATGAGACCATCCCTTCCGAGGATATCCCGATAATGGACTATCAAGAGATCATCGCGGGCACCGTCGGCAAAGAGAACACCTTCGGCACTGTGGTCGGGCGAGTACGCACAGGGCCATTCACCTACTTAAGGGTCTCCACCGATGACCTCAATGGCAAGATCGTCGCTTATGTTGGTGAAGGTGAATTGACCGACGACCAACTCAAGACCTTTGGCGGCTATGGCGTTGTGCGTGTGCCCCAACTCCAAAAGCTGCTGCATTATATTTGCGAGAACGGCTACGAGCATCATGTGGCGGTCAATCTCTCGGAAACCGCCTCAGCCGTCAACGAAGCCTTAGGCAAATACCTGGGCTGGGATGTCTACTTCCACCAATAAACCAATGAGAGACGAACTTAAGATCAAGCTCAACAAAATAAAAGGTTTACTCACAGCCCAAAGCCTGGATGCTTTGCTGGTTCAAAAAGTGGACAATTTTGCCTGGCTCACCAATGGTGCAGCGTCCTACGTCAACACCGCTGATAGTATAGGCGCCGCTTCGCTGCTCATCACCCCCACGGGACGATACCTGATCACGAACAACATTGAGGCTACCCGTCTGCGTGCTGAGGAAAAATTAGAAGATCTGGGTTGGGAGTTCGTTATCTCAGATTGGTATCAGCCTGAGGATGAAATTGCCCGTTTAACGCGTGGACTACGGTTAGGGAACGATACTGATTTGAGCGGCGCGCTGACTCCCTTACGCGTAACCCTTTTACCCGAAGAGCAGAACCGCTTCCGAGGATTGTCAAAATTATGCGCCCAGGCTATGGACGCGGCCATTCGCCAGGTTGAGCCTGGCATGAGTGAGTTTGAGATTGCCGCCCAACTTGGTGGAGAAACCCAACAACGCGGCGTACAGCCAATCGTCAACTTGATCGCCACCGACCAGCGCATTTATGACTTTCGCCATCCGCTACCCACATCGAAAAAACTCGACAAGTACGCCATGCTCGTGCTCTGCGGGCGGCAATATGGCCTGGTGTGCTCGATCACGCGTCTGATCCATTTTGGCCTCATGCCAGAAAAATTGAAGCGCAAAGCGCAGGCCGTCGCTGAGATCGATGCCGCCATGATCGCCGCTACTAGACCAGGAATGGCATTGGGCCAAATCTTCAGTTTGACCCAGGCAAAATATGCAGAGCTGGGCTTTGAGAACGAGTGGCAACGCCACCACCAGGGGGGACCAGCCGCTTACCTCCCCCGTGAATTTGTTGCCTCCCCAGAAGATGATTTCTTGGTTGAAGTCGGTCAGGTCTATGCCTGGAATCCATCGATCAGCGGCTCGAAATCTGAAGACACGATATTGGTTGGGCCAGACGACAATGAAATCTTGAGCGCAATCCCCAGATGGCCAGTTATCGAATGCGAAGTGGATGGGCAGGTTGTATCACGACCTGCGACATTGGAAATCACCTAACAGCCCTTGGACTGCATGCCAGGATTGTCCTAATCAAAGCACAGTTTGCTCGAGCTACGCACACCGTTGGCGATGACAATCTTGGCTCTCCACTCAGGGATTTTCGAATACAAATAATGAGAAATGAGCATGAATCAAAACGATTTTCAGAAGGCAATTGAAAGCGGGAATACCGCTCTTGGTATTGAATTGGGCTCGACTCGCATCAAAGCTGTACTGATTGGCGAGAACTATACTCCGCTTGCTACTGGAAGCCATGATTGGGAAAACCAATACGAAAATGGAGTCTGGACCTACAGCCTTGAAGATGTTTGGAGCGGTTTACAGGAAAGCTACCGCAATCTTAGCAGCGAGGTTTTTGAGAAATACAACACCCAACTCAAGGTGATTGGCACGATTGGATTCAGCGGCATGATGCATGGGTATATGGCTTTCGACAATGATGGAAATCTGCACGTCCCATTTCGCACCTGGCGAAATACCATCACTGGGCAGGCAGCAGAGCGACTCACGGATCTTTTCAATTTCAATATTCCCCAACGCTGGAGTATTGCGCATCTCTATCAGGCGATTTTGAACAAGGAAGACCATGTCAGCGATATCCGCTATCTAACCACGCTGGCAGGTTATGTCCATTGGAAACTTACAGGACAAAAAGTGATGGGAGTTGGTGAAGCCTCGGGTATGTTCCCCATCGACAGCCAGACCAACGATTACGATAAACCAATGTTGGGATTGTTCAACGAGCGACTCGCAAAAGAGAACATTCCTTGGAAGATCCAAGAAAGGTTGCCGAATGTCCTCGTTGCAGGAGAGGATGCGGGCAAGCTTACAGAGGAAGGTGCAAAGCTGCTCGACCCAACGGAGAGACTACAAGCAGGCATCCCCCTTTGTCCACCCGAAGGTGACGCAGGCACTGGTATGGTAGCGACTAACAGCGTCGCAGTTCGAACAGGCAATGTTTCTGCAGGAACCTCCGTCTTTGCCACGATTGTTTTAGAGAAGGCCTTGTCGAAGGTTTATCCTGAGATCGATATGGTGACTACACCCAGTGGCAAACCCGTGGCCATGGTCCACAGCAACAACTGCACGACTGATCTCAACGCCTGGGTTGGTCTCTTTCAGGAATTCACCGCTGTGCTTGGTGTGGAAATCAGTCAATCTAAGTTGTTTGAAATGTTGTATCAACAAGCACTCAAAGGCGATGCAGATGGCGGCGGGTTACTGGCATACAATTATTTTTCAGGCGAGCACATCACACACCTTGAAGAAGGACGGCCACTGTTCGTCCGCACACCCGAAAGCACCCTCACGCTGGCAAATTTCATGCGCGTGCACCTGTTCTCGGCGCTCGGTGCATTAAAAATCGGTATGGACATCCTTTTCGAGCAGGAGCAAGTGAAGATCGATCAAATCCTAGGGCATGGAGGCTTTTTCAAAACCGAGGCTGTGGGTCAAAAGATCATGGCCGCGGCGATGAATGTCCCCGTTTCTGTGATGGAGACCGCAGGCGAAGGTGGCGCTTGGGGCATCGCTTTGCTAGCATCCTATGCGCTGCACAAGGAAAAGGGCGAATCCCTGGAAACCTATCTGTCCAATAAGGTCTTTACCGAGGAGGACAGCACAACGATGGTCCCTGATCAAGAAGATGTGGCTGGTTTTTTGGCATTCATGGAACGCTACAAAAAGGGACTTATCATCGAAAGAACCGCTGTAGATGCACTCAAGGCTTGAGAAGCTCGACGCATTGTGTTTAGACTTTATGAATAACAGAATTTATTACCGCGAAGACGCAGGGAACGCTAAGTTTTTCTAATTCTCGTTTTTGCTTTGCGCCCTTAGCGTCTGGCCGTAGGCCCGCCCATGGCGTGCGGTTCAATAGTACAGGATTGAAAATACCTAATTTGCAGCTACGTTGGAAGGAATAACCGTGCTCTTAGCAGAGATCCGTGAAGAATTAGTGACCCTTAATCAAGCTCTACTGGAGAACAACCTAGTGGCCTGGACGAGTGGCAACGTCAGCGCTCGCGATCCAGAAACTGGACTGGTAGTGATCAAACCCAGCGGCATCAAGTTCCCTGACCTGACGGCTGAAACGATGGTTGTAGTCGATCTTGAAGGCAAAGTGGTCGATGGAGATTATAAAGCCTCATCGGACACAGAATCGCACTGCTATATCTACAGCCATATGCCCGCAGTCAGTGGCATTGTCCACACCCATTCTCGCTATGCTACCGCCTTTGCCACCCACGGCCGAGGGATCCCCTGCATTACTACTGCAATGGGGGATGAATTTGGCGGCGACATACCCTGCGGAGGATTTGCCCTTATTGGGGGAGATGAAATCGGCCAGGTTGTCGTGGAAACACTCAAAGACAGCCGCAGTCCGGCCTGCTTGTTGCAAAGTCACGGCGTTTTTACTATCGGCCCTACGGCAGAAAAGGCCGTAAAAGCCGCGGTGATGACGGAAGACAATGCTGCAATTGCCTGGGCATCGCTCACAATGGGCGCTCCTTTGACCATCGCCCCCATCGACATCGATAAGCTCTACGACCGCTATCAGAACGTATACGGACAAAAATAATGAAACCTCGCGATCGCGTCGAGATGGCGCTCAACCACGAAGTACCTGACCGCTGCCCAATGCAAGTCAGCTTCACCCCGGAATTCGCCGTCCGTTTGCGTGCTGATATGGAACTCCAAGGCAGAACCGTACACAATCCCCATGGTGGCGGCAATACATACGAGTTGGAGCGCGCCCTAGGTGAAGACATGCTGCTGACCTCAGTAGGTTGGGCGAATTCGTATTATATGGATGACAAAGCCTATACAGACGAATGGGGCATCGGCTGGGATGTGAAGGCCTATGAGACTCCCTTTGGGGTGGGCCATTATACTGAGATTGTCAGCCATCCTCTGGCAGATGGTGCTGCAATCGATAGTTACCAACCACCAGACCCCTTGCGACCAGAGTTATACGAAGCATCCACGCAGATGATTCGCGATTTCAAAGACGATTACTGGATCGTAGGCGTGACAGTCACGACTATTTTCGAGACGGGATGGGCCCTACGCGGTCTCGAGCAGATGCTCATGGATATGTCCATGGATCCAGATTTGGCTAATCACATATTGGATATTCCCTACCACTATCATCTAACAGCTGCAAAAAAGCTGGTCGAGATGGGGGTAGATATGATCTGGACAGGCGATGACGTTGGCGCACAGGATAATATGCTTATCTCCCCAAAAATGTGGCGCGAGTTCTTCAAATATCGCATGGCAAATTTCGTAGCAGAATTGAAGGCCATCAATCCCAATATCAAAGTGGCCTATCACTCAGACGGCAACGTGATGCCCATCATCCCGGAGCTAATCGAGATCGGCATCGATGTGCTTAATCCTGTACAGCCTGCCAGCATGGACCCGGCTGAGATCAAGAACCTGTTCGGAGAAAAGCTTTGTTTTTGGGGCAGCATCGACGAGCAGCACACCCTGCCCTTCGGTTCTGCCTCAGATGTACGAGATGAAGTACTCGAACGCTTGGAGACCATCGGGAATAGTGGCGGCCTGATCCTGGCGCCCACCCATCACGTCCAGCTCGATACACCCCTGGAAAATTTCTGGGCCATGGTTGATACGATAACAAATACACCCTATCCCAGACATCCCTAAATCCTAAGGGATTTAGAAACCCTTAGGATTTCAATCGAAGTTATTATGGCTAAACCTAATCCACATCAGGAACGTTGGTCTCTCGAACTCGAAGGCATGCCGCAATTCGATATGGCCATGCAGCGCGTCGATGCCTGGTATCAGAATGAGATCATCGATCGGCCGCCGATCCGCTTCCAGGCCCATAATGCTTTCTTAAATGCCGCTACTGAAGAGATCGAGAACCTTTCGCGTGCAGAGAAAAAGGCCTGGTGGTTCAACGTCGACAAGCAGGTTGATCTATTCGTCAAATCGGTTGAGGGACGCCGCTTTCACGGCGAAACCTTCCCGGTTTTTTTCCCCAATCTGGGTCCGGAAATCTATGCCGCCTTCTATGGCGCCGAGTTGGTGTATGGTGAAGTCACATCCTACGCCGAACCGCTAGTCAAAGATTGGGATGATATCGACCTTCCCAAATTGGATATGGAAAACGAGTACTTCAAGACCATCGAAGCTCTCACTCACCATGCCCTGGAACGCTGTGAGGGGTTATTCATGGTCGGATATACCGATTTGCATCCCGGCCTGGATTGCGCCGCCGCCTGGCGTGATCCGCAGCATTTTTGTCTCGATTTGTTCGATAATCCCAAAGGTGTCAAACAGTTGGCAGAGGTGGCAATTAGAGATTTCGAAATGATCTTCGATCATTTCGACGCCATCCTCAAGGCTAATCAGCAATTATCAGTCAGTTGGATGGGCATCCCCTCGTTTGGCAAGATGCACATCCCCAGTTGTGATTTTTCGAGTTTGATTTCGCCTGAATTTTTCAATGAATTTGGGCTACCCATCCTGGAACGGGAAGTCAAAAAGATGACACACAACATCTTCCACGTGGATGGAGTTGGCGTCGCCAACCACCTAGACGCGATCTTGAGCGTACCTGAAATCCATGCCTTGCAATGGGTTCAAGGTGTGGGTGACGATTACCCGATTATGCAATGGGTACCCTTTATCAAAAAATACCAGGCGAAGGGGATTCCCATGGTCATTGATCTGGCTATGGAAGATATTGATGACTTCATCAATGTGATGGATCCCAAAGGTTTGTTTTTATGGGTAGCAACAGAGAGCGAAGAGCAAGAGATCGATATTCTCAAACGCGTCGAAAAATGGTCATAACAGAATTTCGCAAGCTGTTGTTCATAAGATCGCCAATTGGCATGAGGAGGTGCTGATGGATTGATGAGACAACGAATACTTACTTCATCCGTATCACACAAAACAATTTTTAAGGAGATAGAAAATGAAGAAACTGTATTTGCTTTTTGTTGTTGCCATGATTGTGGCGCTGGCCTTCCCCACCGCCGTATTCGCTGACTCACATGAAGATGATGAAGATTGGTGCTCCGACACGAACATCGTTTTCTTCCCTGGCGGATCCCCCGGCGGCCCCTTCGCCACCGTGGTTTATAACGGCGCTGTGCAAGCAGCCACTGATCTAGGTGCCAACGTCGAATACGTCTGGTCCGATTGGAACCCCGAGAAGATGATCACCCAATTCTCCGAAGCAGTTGCTACTGGTCCTGATGGTATCGCTGTTATGGGTCACCCTGGCGATGAGGCTTTCCGCCCTCTGGTTGAGGATGCTGAAGCTCAGGGGATCATCGTTACCAGCATGAACACCCAACTAGCCGGTTTGCAGACTCAGTATGCTTCTGCTGGCTTTGGCTATGTCGGCGCTATCCTGTATCAGGCTGGCTATGCCCTTGGCGCTGAATCCGTTGCCCGATTTGGTCTCCAAGCTGGTGACCAGGCTTTCGTCTGGGGTCTCCTAGCACAGGCTGGCCGTGGTGAGCGCACCCAGGGTGTGGTGGATGCCCTCGAAGAAGCTGGCCTCGAAGTCCTGTACCAGGAAATCGATGATGCCACCAATGCTGACGCCGCCGCTGGTGTTCCTGTATTCGTTGGTATGATGTCCGCAAATCCTGACATCAAATTGGTTGTCACCGACCATGGTGCTCTGACCGCCACATTGGAGACCTTCCTCTCCAGCGCTGGCCTTGGCCCCGATGATGTCCATGCGGTTGGCTTTGACCTCTCCTCCGCCACAGTCGCAGCTGTTGAAGGTGGTTGGACCGACTTGGTTATTGACCAGCAGCAATGGCTGCAGGGTTACATGTCCGTTCTGCAAATCTGCTTGACCCACAACTACCTGTTCACCGGTTTGCACATTGATACCGGCGCTGGTTTCCTCCACTCCGACAATGTTGCCGCGCTGGCCACATTGGTTGAGCAGCAGATCCGCTAGTTTAGTTTTCTACCGCTGGCTGTTATACACAGCTCGCGTTTAGAAAAATGTTGTGAGGGCTAATTGGCCTCTTTCCTTTCATCGAACATGGCCGCTTCATTGCAGCTGACCCATACCAATTAGCCCTCTCCATAATGATAGAATTAGGCAAGTAATTCAATTTTTCACAGCATTCAGCATAGCTATTATTTATAAGATGCTTATTACGACAGTATCACGGTGAAAATAACCGAATATTGGGGGTAGCAGCGG
>CAYTKR010000115.1:0-15752 GCA_964438295.1 uncultured Anaerolineales bacterium | reverse complement strand
CCGCACCCCACTCACCCCTACATCTGGGGGATCACCCCGGCAATTCCTAGAGAGCCATTAGCAAATTCCATTTTTAAATACCCAAAAAAGAAATAACTCAAAACCACTTGGTATATGTTAGATCTTTAGCAGTTGCGAGTTGCCTCTCCTTTTTTTACTGGAGCTTCGAATCAGTAGGTTTACATAAATATGATCTATAAAACCAGGGTATACAAGATTCAAATGATGAAACTAATCCACCTCATATAGGTACCCCCGGCCGCGCTTTCCAATGTGCGAGATAACACCGGCTTTACGCAAACAAAAGGCCATCTTCTGTGCCAATCGTCTGCTAATCCCTAGGGCCTGCGCCAAATCTTTGGTTGTAAATGACTCCATCTGCTCGGGGAGCAGCGCTCGCCAATCTTTAGGATGATCAAAGAGTCTTCGCTCGACGACTTCCAGCAAACGACGCTCTTCAATCCCCCAACCTTTCCTGCGCCAATTCCGATTGCCGTCAAACCGCCGCACTTCCTCTGCTCTGATCAGCAACACTTCCAGTGAGAAATTGCCATCCGCCAGCAGCTGTGGGAAACTGACCATTTCCCAAAAAAGATCCTCCACTCGGCCTCTCTTGGGAGACTTGCGACGCGTGACGTCCTCAGTCTGATCCTGGGGTAATTTGAGAATCCATTTTTCATAAACAATCGGATAGATCAAGCGCACTCGATGAGTGCGCACCAGTTTTTGCAGTTTTGATTTAATTGATGCAAAATTGCCGGTCTGGATTTCCAACAATAGATCATCTCGAACGATATCGATCACGAACCCGTCAATTGCGACCTCGAATTGATCGCCTGACTGTGCAACCCAGGCCTTCAACGCGGCGTGGAGTGGTTTTTCGTTCAACAACCCGATGCCTGACATATTTTACCTATTTCTTTATCACGAAAATCCTGTCTCCAAAGGGAGCGCACACCACACTCACATTGAGGATGAATACTCCTGGCAATCCCGGCATTTACACATTTTCGTGCCCCCATCAAAAAACCACCAATCGCGCGTGATCTTGCCACAGATCATACAGACCGCTTCCTCGACCTCAGAAGATTTTAGGAATTGGGAATCCCCAGCTTTCCAAGACACATCTCTTAAAAATGAGGGGCCTTTCGATCTACCCCATAACTTCATCAGAGCTGGTGATCTGGGCACATTTCCCTCAAGGCGATCATTCGCCTCCCGCAACTGCTCTTGCTTCTGTTTGTGCGCTTCGTATCGCCGTTTTTGCTGGGGGGATAAGCTGGGCCAGATCAAGGCGAATTCTTCGCTTGTCAGTTGAACCAATTCCATTTTGTCAGCGTAGCTTCTCAAAACGACCTTGTACAACTGAGGATTGAATTTGATTCCACACTCTCGCATCTGCTGGAATAAGAAGCAAAGCCTGGCAGGTGTACATCCATTCAGGGATTCAAAACCATCCACACACCGCTCGATGATGTCACGGTATTCTTCAGCAACTGACCATAACTCACGCAACGGTTCCAGCATCATCTCTTTTTGCCTCTCAGCGATCGCCTTTTTTAACCACTTTTCCCTTACTTCGCCCTCAAGTTTGTGTCCGTGATCATCAAACACGGTGATATCAAATTTCTTGATACAGCTCGAACCAACCATGATGGTTTTGGACGTATGACGATTGGAAATCTCGAAGTGATAGCGTAATTGTTGACGATCACACAATTGACAAACTTCGACCGCTGCACCGTGGTCGATTATCTTTCCAGTATGTTCCCACTCCTCGAGAGCGCGCTCCAAATCAGCTTGCTCTCGGCTCAGTGGAAGGAGATTCACTTGGGCTGCTTTGAGCCAGTGGTCTTTCAATTATCAATTCCGCCTGGTCATTTCGAGTAATTCATTCCAAAGATGTGGATTAAATGCTTGCCTTGATTCGTTTATAATTGATACCAGAATAGCATATTCTCTACTCTCGTCAAGAGATTGGGACTCTGGGGTTTCCCGTGGTGAAATCCAGATTTGGGGTCTTCATCTTTGTCCAACTGCGATCAACATTCAAATAATTAGGAGGCATTTCATGCAATACAAATTATTAGGACGTTCAGGCCTCAAGGTCAGCGAGTTGTGTATGGGCGCAATGACCTTTGGGCGTGAGACCCCCATTGACGACAGTCTGAAAATGCTCGATATGTTCGAGGCAGCAGGCGGCAATTTCATCGATACGGCCAATGTCTATTCCCGAGGGATCTCTGAAGACATCCTGGGTGGATGGCTGGAAAATAAAAAGCGCACTGATTGGGTGATTGCCACCAAAGTGCGCTTCCCCATGGGGGATGGGCCCAATCAATCGGGGTTAGGGCGGGTACATATCCTGGAGTCTGTGGATGCCAGTCTCAAACGTCTGCGCAGCGACTATGTCGATGTGCTATATGCTCACGCCTGGGATTATCAAACTCCTCTGGAAGAGACTCTGGAAACCTTCTCAAACCTGGTCAAACAAGGCAAAGTGCGCTACGCTGCAGTTAGTAATTTTGGAGTCCGGCACATCCAAAGGGCGGCTGATATGAACCAGTTCAAAGGCTACACGCCCTTTATTGCACTACAGGCCAAATACAACCTGATGGTGCGCCAGCCTGAATGGGAGCTGATCCCGGTCTGCGAAGAGAACGGGCTCGGGGTAACGGTTTGGGGCCCGCTCCATGGGGGCTGGCTCAGTGGGCGCTATCAGCGCGGCATGAGCGAACCCCCTGAAGGACGCATTAAAGAGGCGGAGAAACAGGACTGGTTCGAGAAGTGGTCCAACTATAACAACGAGACGAACTGGAACCTCATCGACAAGCTGATGGAGGTAGCCGAGAAAGTTGGAAAGAGTCCTGCTCAGGTTTCGCTAAATTGGCTGCTGAATAAACCAGGCGTCACCAGCATTATTCTAGGTGCCAGCAAAATCGGCCACTTGGAGGATAACCTGGGCTGCGTCGGCTGGAGTCTCAGTCTGGAAGACATGGCAGCCCTCGATGAAGTGTCCGAAATCGATAAACCTTACCCCTACGATTTCCTGGAAATGGCGAGAAAGATATAGAGATTTTTACATCTATTTTGTAGATGGTATTGGGTCTCTGGGAAATACCGTAGGGCAAACCAGATTTAGGGGTGAGTGGTGCGGATCGACCCACTCACCCCTAAATCTGGGAGATCACCCATTCTGAGGAGCGAAGGAAGCAAAGCGGTTGAAGCGACGAAGAATCCCTCAAAATGTTGAGCTTTTTTACACAAATCAATGGAAATACCTTCCAACAGTTTGAAATTTACTCATCGGGGGCAGTGGAGAAGCTGGCTTGAGGTTAATCATGCCTCGAAGCCTGAGGCCTGGGTCATTCTTTACAAAAAGAAATATCAAGACCAAGGGCTGAACTTGAACGAAGCCGTCGAAGAGGCGCTATGTTTTGGCTGGATCGATGGTCTCATGAGGAGTCTTGATGAGAAACGGTTTGCTCTCAGGTTCTCTCCGAGAAGGCGAGACAGCATTTGGTCGATGAGCAATATTCAAAGGGTGGAAAGGCTGATCGCAGCGGGAAAGATGACGTGTGCAGGGGAACGAAAGATCGCTGAAGCCAAAGAAAATGGCCAATGGGCTGCAGCCATCCGTCGCGAGCAGGTAGATATCATCCCTAAAGAGTTGGAAATCGAGTTAAAGAAAAAAGTAGGCGCGCTATCAGCTTATCGAGCACTTCCAGCATCTCGCAAGAAGCATTACATCTACTGGCTTCAGACTGCCAAACACGCAGAAACCAAGCAGAAAAGGATCCAGAAAATCATCGCAGAAGTTTATGGAAAAGAGTAATTCTTTGCATCTTACCCTGGCTCGAAAAATCGTTGAGCAATTTAAAATTGTTGCTTGCGTTGAAGCCATCACGCTGGGCGGCTCCAATACCGTGGGTTCGATTGATAAATACTCCGATATTGATCTCTATATTTTCGCTAGAGAAGTCATTCCTCTGAACACGCGTCGGGCGATCGTAAACAAACTAGGTGCTAGCAAAACCGATCTAAACTTGACCTTTTGGGATCTCGGAGATGAATGGTTTGACTTGGGCACAGGCATTGAAGTCGATATCATGTATTGGGACCCCGCCTGGATAGAAGGTCAGCTAGAGCGCGTACTTGGATCCCATCAGGCCAGCCTGGGTTACACAACCAGTTTCTGGCATACCATCCTAAACTCCAAAATGCTCTTTGATCGTTCGGGCTGGTTTGCCAGTCTCCAAGAGAGGTGCAAGCAACCTTACCCTGAACAATTGAAACATGCCATCATCGCCAAGAACCATCCCATGCTGAGATCGGTGATTCCTTCTTACTATCGTCAGATCAAGAAGGCTCTCGGGCGGGGTGATTTCATCAGCGTCAATCACCGGATTGCTGCCCTACTGGCCAGTTATTTTGACGTGATCTTTGCGATCAATGAGATACCAAACCCTGGGGAAAAGAGAAACCTGGAATTTGTGCTGGAGCGATGCTCGATAACACCCCCTACCCTGAAAGATCAGATAGAAATTATTCTCCAATCAGCTGGAACTGGGAGCGAAGAATTACTCATTCATATGGATGAACTTTTGAATGATCTGGATGCGCTACTACTCGGTGAAGGGTTCGATCCAGAAAACTCACGATCCTTATCGAGATGAAGATTCCATTGGATCAACCCATTGCTTACGGGCGCACGGCTGAGATCTACGCCTGGCAGCATGATCAGGTGATTAAACTTTTCCATGATTGGTTCAGCCTGGAAAACATCCAATACGAACTCCGCCTTCCCAGCGCAGTGCATGCCAGCGGTCTGCCCGTGCCAGCAGTGGGATCGATAATCCAGGTCAATGGCCGAAACGGTTTGCTCTACCAGCGCGTGGATGGCATCTCCATGTTCGAGATGATGGGACGCAAACCCTGGAGGATTTTCCGCTACGCCCGCAGATTAGCCGAACTCCATGTCGAGATGCACGCCATAACAATTGAGGCAGACATCCCCACACTGTACCAAAAACTTAATGACAAGATTCATCACGCTGATTCGCTATCAGGTGAGCTACGAACGTAAAAGTTAGCTACCCTTGAAAATCTCCCAGAGGGGATCGTTTGTGTCAAGGTGATTTCCACCCTGGCAATATCATACTCTCGAAAGGCAGCCCTGGGGGCCTGGATGAATATACAATCTGGCTGCCGATTGTCGCCGCTGCCCGGCTGAGTGAAAATATCTCCGAAGTGGAAGGGTGGCTGCTTGAGCAGGTGGATGCTCGATTTTCCCAGAAATTTTAGAGTTTACAGGGAAATAACTAATCAATCCCACTCATCCAAGTAAGCCAGCTCATTTGGTGATTGCCTATCTTTCAAGTATTCCTGCACGAATAATTCATTTGTGCTCGTTTCAGGAAAATTATCAATGATGAAATTTTTGTCAGTTAACTTCCCAACTCTTTCTCCCAACCATTCTTGATAATTCGAGTAAAACCAATCTTCTGGTTGTTCAACAATGCCATGAATAACAGGATTAGCATGAATATAACGACATAGGTGAAATAAATATGCATCTGTGTCAACAAGTTTGGCCTTATAACGCCCTTCAAAAAGCGTTCCTGACCAGCCATACTTTCTAAACACAGCTCGCGAATAACCTCCAAATACTCGCTTAGGGAGTTCGCTTACAGGAATTTTTCCATCTTGCCGAATTAAGAAGTGATAATGATTTGGGAGCAGACAAAATGCGATAACGCTGTGTTTGAATTCCTGGCAATACTGATTTGCTTTACGAAGTACATAATCAAAATTGCTTTCTTCTTTGAAGAGGGTTTGACGGCCTGCACCACGGTTAAAGATGTGGTAATACTGACCTCGCGCAAAAATAATATCCCGCCTGGGCACAATTTCCTCCTAACTTCTATAATTCCCCGGAAACTAAAAAGTTTCCGGGGAATTCGATTCCTTCAATATTACGTATTTATTATTGTATCATGAGGTATTATGATGTTACAAGAAACCGCCGGATTCTCTCCCGCAATCCGGTAATTCTTCGCAATACAGGTAATGCCGCCTCCATGGCCTGCTCCCCCAGCTTGACCACATCATGAACGTCAACGTGATCTAAATAGCCGATATGCGTGACATCCGGGCGGATGATCACCTCCGGGGCATCAATCTGCAAACGCAGATCGGAGATGGCCCCCATGCCGATCTCGATTGAACGGAAATAGATCTCGAAAGCTTTCGCGATGCGAGTGCGGGCTATGCGGTTCAGGATTAGGTTGTACTGATGGGAGTCAGGCGCGCCGCGCTCTCGGGTCGTTGGGGATAAGACAACCGCCACCACTGGCAGCCCAGGTTTAGGAGAAATCCTACGGGCGACGGACACAGGCACCGGGTCCAGCACCCCACCATCCACAAGAAAAAGTTCATCCAACATCTTAGCCGGGTAAATGCCCGGGATGGCGACCGTCGCTAAGATGGCATCCATCACACGCCCGTGTTTCAAAACGACTTCCTGACCTGAATTTAGGTCTACGGCTGTCAGAGCGCAGGGTATTTTTAGCTCGGCAAAGGTTCGTTCTCCAAGCAGATCGTGGAGAGCCTGCTCGACTCCACCAATACCCAAGAGACTGGGTTCCCCTCCCAAATGGAAGCTGTAGAGTTTACCCTGGTCGATGGCAGCAATATGCGTTTCCAATTCATCAGGCGAATATCCGGCCGCATACGCTGCCGCAGCCATGCCCCCAGCACTCGTTCCGGCGATTGCACGCACCCGAAAGCCCTCCCGTTCGAGCACACGCAGCACCCCGATGTGAGCGTTCCCTTTTGAGCCACCCCCTCCCAAAGCGAGCAAAATATCTGTCATTTTAGCAACTATTCCGTTCGACTGTTTTGATTAATGCTTCGAGATTTTCTAGGCCTCGAAATTTCGCTTCGACGCCATCAGCACGTCTTACAGTACAGTCCCAATTTACGGGTCTTCTGCTGCGACCATAAATGGGCATAACGCGAAAATCCTCAATCTCATTCCAAGGGAACTTTGTGCTCCCCCGCCAAGTTGTAATTAAAACCCCAAGTTCAAAGAGATCTACACGATGTCTTATGTGAACATTGTACATGGCGCCCATAACCGCGGCCAACAATAGAAATACCACGCCCAAAATCGTTGCGATCATGATGGAATCATTGCGATAACTGGAGCCCAAGATTTCGTGTGGAGGGGCAAGAAACTTATTTATCGCAGTGGCAAACTCCAGCACGCTCACGATCACACAAAAAATAGCGACCCCAAACATTACTTTGCCTGGAGTATTTCGAGGCAGGTAAGATTCCTGGAGATTTCCGAGCTTTTGAAATTCTTCAGACATAAGAATTTACCTTTTTGAAAAATCAAATTCACTGGTTCTCCATGAATTGCCGGGGCGATCCCACGTATTCCCACGGCGTTTCCCAGAGAGCCAATTAACTATTCTTCCATGGGACCCCAAGTGGCCATGCCATCGAAAACATCATTGTATGTCAGGCGCATCACTTCGCCGTTCTCATTTAGGATTTCAATTTCTGTTGCTTCAGCTTGCCCCACACTATAGAGGATATAGCTGCTATCTGGCGACCAGCGCGGTCTGAACTCATCGATCTCATTGCTGGTAACTTGAGCGAAATCGGTACCATCTGGCCGAATGATGAAGAGATCGAAATTATCAAAAGCATTGGATGCAAATACAATATAGCGACCATTTGGAGACCAATGGGGAGTCAAGACTTCCCCCAAATTTTCAGTCAATTTACCAAGCTCACCTGATGCACCCTGGAATGCATAAAGATCAAATGCCCCTTGGGCATTGGTCGTAAAGGCCAAAACGATACCATCTTCAGAGTCAGATAATGTGGGAGACATAACTACACTGTTGGGTTCGGAGATGACCTCCGTCTGCTCAGATCCATCAGGATTCATATAATAAATTCCCGGAAATCCATCTCTCTCTGTCACAAAGAGGATCAGAGATCCATCTGGAGACCAGGTTGGCGTGAAATCATTTGCCGGATCATCGGTCAATTGCGTGACATTCGACCCGTCGGCATTCATGCGATAGATATCAAAATTGCCACCCCGGTCTGACGCAAAGAGAATACTCGTCCCATCAGGAGAGTAGGCCGGCTCTACATCAAAAGCCGGGTCTTCCGTCAGACGGGTCAGCCCGCTGCCATCTGTGTTCATGCTATAGATTTCCTTATTGCCATCACGCTCTGAGACAAAAGCAATTTTGGCATTCACAAACACGCTTGGCACCACGCCCCCCATTTCCAGGATCATCGCTTCGATCTCAGCCTGATTGGGATCATCCGGGCTCAGCTGTAGATAGCGGAAAAATGCTGCAACAGATTTTTCCGTCTGACCCAATTCGCGATAGATGAGGCCTAAATCTGCATAGGCACCCAACAGATCCGGGTTGAACCTCAAGGCTTGCTCATAATTTGGAATGGCATTCTGAAAGTCTCCCTGACGAGCGTAGGCTAATCCTAAATTGTAATAGGCAGTATCATTCTCTGGACTGATTTCAAGAGCAATGTTAAGTTCGGAAATTGCATTCTCATAATCTCCCAGATTCAGATAAGTGCGCCCCAGATTGTTGTGGGCCCATTTATGTTGAGGGTTAATTTCAATCACAGATTGAAAAACAGTCAGCGCCTCTACATTTTTACTTTGTTGAATTAATGCAATCCCCAAACCATTGATCACATCAGCATTTTGAGGATCATTCTTTACAACATCCCGACACTGCGCTTCGCCCTCCACAGGTTGGATAAATGCCAGGGCAACACACAATCCGCCCTTTGCGGGGAGATTGTCTGGGTCTATTGCCAAAACCGCATTAAATTGCGCCATCGACTGGTCATACAGGCCAAGATCGACATACGTCAAACCAAGGTTAATATGCGCTTCTACATTGTCAGGCTCGGATTCTAATGCGGCCTGAAATTCAGCCGCAGCTAACACCAACTCTCCCTGGTCAACGTATTCTAAACCTTTTTCGATATGTTCTTCGGGCGTAAGTTCAGGGTCATCAGTCTGGGCTAGAGCTCCAGATACTCCCCCCAAAATCAGCATCAAAATTACAAAGAATAAACTACCAAACAGAATGCGATAAGAATGATTCATGACAGCCTCTCCTTTGGTAAAATAAAACCACTCCGGCGATATTGATAATTCGGGTCTTTGGGAATCGTCGTGGGACTACGCGGGATCTCCCCGGCAGTTCCTGGACAATCGATTATTCTAAACAAAATTATACAGCCCTGGGAGGCCCTGGTAAAGTTCCTATAGTACTATTATGAAAAACAGGCCACCCCCCGAAATCTGTTCGGGGGGTGGCCTGTTTTTTCGATTATCAGCGAGAGAGTGGGTTCTTTGCACTCTCCCGCTGAAATTTTTAGTGATGTGAATGTGCCAGTGATTGATGTACGTCGGCACGATCATCCTTTTCCTCCGGTGGCACATAGAACTGCCGCCGGTAGAGGTCCGCATACAGGCCGTCTTTGGTGAGCAGTTCATCGTGACCACCGCGCTCCACGATCTCACCCTCGTCCATAGCCAGGATCACATCCGCGTTGCGCACCGTGGAGAGGCGGTGGGCGATCACAAAGCTGGTGCGTCCAGCCAGGAGATGCGCCAGCGCCTCCTGGATCAGGGCTTCGGTACGGGTATCCACGCTGGCTGTGGCTTCGTCTAGGATCAGGATGCGCGGATCGGCTAAGATAGCGCGGGCGATGGATACCAACTGGCGCTGACCCTGGCTGATCAAGCCGCCGCGCTCGCCGACCTCGGTAGCATAGCCTTCGGGAAGGCGGGTGATGAAATCATGCGCATTGGCTGCCTTTGCTGCTTCGATAACCTCGTCATCTGTGGCATCCAGGCGCCCATAGCGGATATTGTCCATTACGCTGCCTGAGAAAAGAAACGGCTCTTGCAACACCATCCCGATTTGAGCGCGGATGCTCTCTTGGGTGACCTGGCGGACATCGCGTTCATCCAAAGTAACACCACCCTCGGAGACTTCGTAGAAGCGCGGGATCAAACTAACCAAGGTGGATTTCCCAGCCCCGGTGGGGCCGACCACGGCTACCGTTTGGCCTGGTTCTGCTTCGAGATGGATATTCTGTAACACAGGGCGTCCCGCCTCATAGGCAAAGGTGACATCATCGAAGTTCACCCGTCCCTCGAGGACAGGCAACTCATCTGCATCGGCTGCATCTCGAATGTCGGGTACAGTATCCACCAATTCGAAGACGCGCTCCGCCGCTGCAAAAGCAGACTGAGCCAGCGTCCAGACTTGCGCCACAGTTTGAATGGGACGAAAGAAATTCTGCACATATTGCAAGAAGGCCACCACCACGCCCACAGTAACCACGCCATTGATAGCCAGGAAGCCGCCGTAGCCAGCCACAATCGCCGTGTCGATGGTGCTGAGCACATCCATAGCGGGGGCAAACGCCGATGTAACCGCGTTCGCGCTGACGTTGGCATCCCTGTTGGCAGCGTTTCTTTCAGCAAATCGGCGGATATTGAGGTCCTCACGGCTGAATGCCTGGGCAACTTTGACCCCATCCAATTCCTCTTGCAGATCAGCAGAGACATCGCCGATGGTCTCGCGCGTGCGCCGGAAGGCGCTTCGGGCCAATCTTGCAAAGCCGCCAGTGGTCAGCAGCATAAAGGGGATGATTGCTAACGTAGCCAGCGCCAATTGCCAGTTAAGAGTCAGCATAGCCGCGACCACACCGATCAAGGCAAACAAGGCCCCAATAGATTGTGTCAAGCCCTGGCTGAAAAAGGAGTTGATGGCATCGATGTCATTGACCAGGCGACTCATCAGATCACCAGCCTCTTTGCCTTCCAGGTATTGCAGCGAGAGTTCCTCGACCTTATTGAAGATCTTCACTCGCATATCGGCCAGCACTTTCTGCCCTGCCCAAGACATCAAGTAAATCTGAAAACGCATCGAGAGCATCCCGGCGGAATATACACCGATTAGGATCAACATCGTAGTGCCTAAGCCTGCCCGATCCCCGCCCGTGATGAATACATCCACAGCCCGGCCGATCAAGAAGGGGCCTGCGGCTTGTGTTCCCGCGTTGACCAGGGTCAACATAAAGGCAGCCAAAACGGCCAACCAGTAAGGTCTCAAATAACGCACCAGGCGGCGGACGACCGCCCCACGATCTTTGGCTTGTTCGTCTTCGCTCTCGGCAACACGTCTCATACCATGCATGGGGCCCATCATAGTGCCACCTCCTGCTCTACTTCCACTGGTGCCATTTCACCGGAATCCCCAAATTGTGTTTCTATGATCTCTACGTACAACTCACTTGTTTGCATCAGTTCCTCATGCGTTCCTTGGGCCGCCAGATTTCCCTCGCCGAGCAGCAAGATTTGATCTGCGTTGCGTACAGTGCTGATCCGCTGGGCGATCACGAAACTGGTCCGCCCCTGCATCAAGATCTCTAAAGCCTGTTGGATTTTATATTCTGTCTCGGCATCAACCGAGGAGGTGCTGTCATCCAGGATCAAGATCCGTGGATCGACCAACAATGCTCTGGCGATGGCGACACGCTGTTTCTGCCCTCCCGATAAACCCACACCGCGCTCTCCTACTAGCGTGTCGTAGCCTTCGGGTAGCTCAGCGATAAACTCATGGGCTTGAGCAGCCTGAGCAGCGTGGACGACCTCATCATCGCTAGCCTCGGGGCGTCCATAGGCGATGTTCTCACGGATCGTACCTGAGAACAGAGTGGTTTCTTGCAACACGATGCCGACCTGCTTCCGCAGCGAATCCAACTGGACATCGCGCACGTCGTAACCATCGATACGTACTGCACCGCCGGTGACATCGTAAAAGCGCGGGATCAGATTGATGATCGATGATTTCCCTGCGCCAGTCTGGCCAAGAATGGCAATGGTTTGTCCGGGTTCAGCAGTGAAATTAACATCCTGAATGACGTCTTCTTGACCACCCACATATCGGAAGCTGACCTCATCAAATTCCACGCGGCCTTGTAAATTCACCAGAGGGAACGCATCAGCCTTATCTTCCACCTCAGAGCGAGCGTCGACCACTTCGAAAAGGCGCTGTGCCGAAGCTTCTGCCCTGGAAAGCATCGCCCCGATCATGCCCATCTGGAAAATGGGTACCAACATGAAGCCCAGGTAACCTGTGAATGCCACTAGTTCACCCAAACTCAACCGAAGGCCGATGACTTCAAGCCCTCCAAACCAAACCACGGCCACCATTCCCAGGTTGGCGATGAAAAAGATCAATGGGAAGACCGACGAGAACAATTTGATCAGGTTGACATTCTCATCGAGCAATTCTTCATTCTGGGCCAGGTAGCGGGCAGTTTCGTACTCTTCACGGGCGAATGCCTTGACTACACGCATTCCAGCCAGGTTTTCTTGCAAGATGGTGTTGAGCGCGCCGAGTTTCTTCTGCACTCGAGATGAAACGGGCATGATCCTGCGTACAAATATGCTGAAGAATACCAGGATTATAGGCACAATTCCGAAGACGATCAGCGCCAGTTTCCAGTTCATCCAAAACATGACCGCCAGGGTGCCCAACAGCATCAGGATGGCCGAAGCCAGCAATAAAGCACCTCGCCCCACAAAGTGACGCACCATCTCAACATCGGAGGTCATGCGAGTCATCAATTTGCCGGTCTGCGACCGGTCATGGTAGGAAAAACTCAATTTCTGCAATTTCTCGAAGATGGTGTTGCGCAGGTCATAGGCCACTCCCTGAGAGGCCACCTCCGACCAATACCCTTGCAAAAAGTTAAAAATGCCGCGCACAAAGGCCACGCCTACCAGGGCACCGGCCACCTGCCAAACTCGATTCAGATTGAGTTCGCTGATGCCTTCATCTATTAGAAGTCGCAATAACTGCGGTGTAGCCAGGTTCGCCAAATTGACTAGCAACAGCGCCAGTCCCCCACCCAGAGCCACCGGCCAGTAATTGAACAAATATCTTAACGCTCTACTCACATATTTCATATGGACAAGTACTCCTATTCCAATCAATACATTGAACGTTTCACGTTTGAACGTTCAACCCATTCCAAAACACATCGACAACCACTTCAACATCTTCAGGCTGCAGTCTCTCTTGGTAACACATGCGGCGGTGTTGGCTCATGCCGTGCAGCATCCCCAACAGCAGGGAGGCTGCAGAATAGCCTTCAGGGAGAGGCCTCAATTGACCCAATTCGACTGCCTTTTCAAGAATTTCTTCGAGTGGGGTCAGGATCACTTGCATCAATTGAGCGTGATGCTGGCGAGCTTTTTCCTTATCCAAGCCCTCTGACTTATGCCGCAGTAAGAACATGGGAGAACGGCGGTGTCCTGCCAAAGAGGTGTACCTGCTCAGCATTGCGACAAGCTGCGGTCGAATTTCATTCTCTTCCGTTGTCGCCTGGCGCATATGATCACTGAGCCGCTTGACATGATTTTCCAATACCTCAGCGAAAAGTGATTCCTTGTTTTCAAAATGATAGTACAAAGCGGCATTAGTTACGCCACAAGCCTGAGCAATATCTCGAATCGAAACGGATTTAAACCCCTGCTCAGTGAACAGGCCTTCAGCAATATCAAGAATTTTTTCTTTACCTACTCGGGTTGTGTGTCCACTCATAGATACCTTACCAAATCTTACTGAACGTTTGGTAAGTTATTTTATCCCCATCAGTTGGGATTGTCAAGAAGCAAACAGTTCTTTTGGTTGCTCATCCCCCGCGCGGTGATGAATTGCGATTGATGCGCTGAGATACGCCCCAAAAAGTACCCAAAAAGCTAGTAAATAGGTCCAGAATAGCAACGCAGCCACCGCCCCTAAAGACCCATACACCAGGCTGTAGTTGATGAACCCATTGCGGATGTACCAGGTGAATCCAAAGGTGGTCACAACGATAGCTGTCGAGGCAAACAAGCTACCCCAGGCCCCTTCAGTCCAACGGACGAAGGTATTTGGGATCCAACGGTACAACGTCAATAAGGATACGAAGAGAGAAATCCACACGGCAAATTGAGAGAAATAGCGCATTTGCATCAACACCTGGGCTGCACCATTGAGCTCTTCCGGGAGCAGCCGGGTCAGGGTGTTAGCTGTCATGAGTAATACCATCAAAACTACCAAGACAAACAATATCAACAGAGCGATCAATCGCCGCGTGAGAAATGGCCTTTGCTTTGCTGTTGCCCAAGCGAAATCGATGTTGCGAGCAAGGATGGCAAAAATTGCTGACCCTGACCAGGCCAACGCAATCGTACTGAAAGACCTCACCGAGCCTCTGGCGTTCAACACCTGGTGGATATTCTTATCGATCACCTCACCCGAAATCGGGAAAATTCCTACCAGAAAATCTAACACCTGCTCTTGGGCTTGGGCACTCTCGAGAAAGGATCCCCCAAAAGTCACCAGAATTAATAGCAATGGGAACATAGAAAAGAATCCATAAAAAGCCATTCCCGCCGCCGCTTCAGCCGCTCTCTGTTCGCCAAACCGTTCAAGGCAAGTCCGCAGGACTCGAATCAGGTATTTTGCTACTCGAAGTGATCTTTGCAAAAAGTGGTTTTGAAATTCCATTGATTCTAATTTCTGAGACCCGACAAACAAAAAGACGGCGCAACGATAACCTCGGTCTCGTTGCCCGCCTTCTTATTCTCCTGTTTAGGAAAAATTATTTTTTCTTCTTTTCTGGGTTGATTCTCGGTGCCATGCGGGATAACTGCTTTTTTGAAACACGGTTGGTCTTACGACATTTAGGGCAGCGCACATCGTAATGAGCCAGATTTTCCTTTTTCACCAATTCGAGTGCTTCGGCGACTACATCACGACCTAAAGCGATTGGCATTTGACATTTGAAACATCGGATTTGCATGATAGATTCCTCTCTAACGTTAAAGTCATTCGATATAAGTATACATTATCTGCAGCGTTCGCGGTAGCCTGGGGCGCTTCAAAATTTCTGAAAATAGGTGTCAGTTGAGCTCTGCTCAACTGACACCTATTTTCAGATCTCTATTGTTCACTGATATAATCTCCCCCATGAATAAATTTTACACACGTACTGGCGATGAGGGTACCACCGGAATCCTGGGAGGAGGCCGATTACCCAAGAATCACCCCCGGGTCGAAGCGGTAGGCAACATCGACGAAGTCACAGCTGCGCTGGGGGTAGCCCGGGCAAATTGTAAAACTAGGACTGCTGCTGAAATTATCCTCACGGTTCAGCGTGATCTGTATTCCTTGATGTCCGAGGTAGCCGCCCTACCGGAACATGCCGGCAAATTCCGCAGCATTGATGAAGCCAAAGTTACCTGGCTCGAAGAGCAGATCGCATATATCCAAGAGAATGTCGAGCCACCCAAGGAATTCATCATCCCTGGCGACACCCCCAACGGCGCAGCGCTGGACATGGCACGCACAATCGTTCGGCGAGCAGAACGCAGGGTTGCCGCTCTCTTTCATGACGGGGAAATCGAAAACCCCCAGCTATTGCGCTACCTCAATCGGCTCTCTTCGCTTTGCTTCGCGTTGGAGCTGCTCGAGACGCAGGCAGGCGGCACAGAAAAACCCACTTTGGTGAAAGATTGACTTTTTATAAATATTAACAATTGCCCAATTCTACTGGAATATATAGGTGTTGTGGCTACGCCACAACTGCTCACGTTGCTCGCCCCGTCTTCCTGGTGA
>CAYTKR010000114.1:0-16011 GCA_964438295.1 uncultured Anaerolineales bacterium | reverse complement strand
CCCTTGGGATACCTCAGTTTTGGATTTGTCCATAAAAAACTTTATCAACCTATAGGAGGCTTAAGAATGCGACCGAAACTAAATATCCTCAGCGACGAATTGGTCAAGCAGATCATTGCCGAGGGCTTCGAATTGTTGATGAACCCTGGTGTCAGGGTACACAACGACGAAGCGCTCAAATTGCTCGCGGAGGCGGGTGCCCAAGTGGACTTCGACACCCAAATCGCCCACATCCCTGAATCCATTGCCAGAAAGGCCTTAGAGACGCGACCCTCTGAGTTTTATCTCTACAACCTGGATGGCGAGCAGGTCGTCCACTATGGTGGCGATAGCGTGCAATTCGATCCGGGGTCCGCAGCCATCAATGTGCTCGATAGCGATACGCAGGAGCAGCGCCAGCCGCTGACCCCCGATTTCATCAAGTTCGTCAAACTTGTTGAGACCCTGCCGCAGCTCGATGCCCAAAGTACGTCATTGATCTGTGTTGATGTGCCAGAGGAGATCGGCGATCTTTACCGGCTTTATATCGCCTTGAACTTTATGCGCAAACCTATTATCACCGGTGCCTTTCGTACTGATACTTGGTGGACCATGAAAGATATGCTGGTGGCCATGGTTGGTAGCGAAAAAGCTCTGGCCGATAAGCCGATTGCCGTTTTCGATGTTTGTCCTTCGCCGCCGTTGCTGTGGAGCGACTTGACCTGCCAGAATATGATCGATAGTGCCCGGCATGGCATTCCCTCTGAGTTGGTATCCATGCCTCTGGCGGGTGCGACCTCGCCAGTCACATTGGCTGCCGCTGTGGTGCAGCACACGGCTGAATGCCTGAGCGGCGTGACCATCTGCCAGTTAGCCCAGGAAGGCGCGCCCATTGTGTGGGGCGGCTCTCCCGCGGCGTTTGATATGCGCGAAGGCACCACGCCCATGGGCGCCGTCGGTACGTGGTTAATCGATTGCGCCTATACACAAGTTGGCAAGTCGTTGGGGATGCCTACCCATGCTTATCTGGGGATGACCGACGCAAAAGTCGTCGATGCGCAATGCGGCCTCGAATCCTCGGGCGGCGCCATGATGGCCGCCCTGGCGGGCGTCAACATGGTCTCGGGAGCTGGGATGATGGACTTCGAAAGCTGCCAGAGCTATGAAAAGCTGGTCATCGACGCCGAGATCGTGGGCATGGCCAAACGGTTGATCGGTGGTATCGAAGCGCGTGATAACCCCATCGCTCTGACACTCATGCAGGAATTGGGTCATCGAGCGGATTACCTGGCCCAACCTCACACGCTGAAGTGGTTCGATAAGGAACTCTATCTCCCATCTGAGGTCATCGATCGAGGTTCTCTCGATGGCTGGAAGAAAAAAGGCTCCAAGACAGCCTGGGAGCGCGCTCAAGATCGGGTTGAGAAACTTTTGGGAACGTACCAACCCTCACCCATCTCTGATGAATTGCGCGCTGAACTGCGCTCCATCGCGACTAGCGCGGCGAACAAATTTGGCATGGATGAACTCCCGCCATTACCACTGGACTAAAAGCATCTTGCATTTCAAGGAGAACTAAAAATGTCAAGCGAATTGTTGAACAATATCACCCTCAGCATTGTTGAAGGCCGCCCTGATGATACGGTTGAACTGACCAAGCAAGCCCTGGCAGAAGGCTTGGAACCACTGAATATCATCGATGATGGATTGACTGCGGGTATGAATATCGTCGGAGACAAGTTTCAAACTGGTGAATACTACCTGCCGCACTTGATCATCGCTGCCAGTGGAATGCAGGAAGCCATGGAAATATTGGAGCCAGAACTGCGCTCGCGCCAGCAGGAAGCCGCATCGGCCGGTGTGGTGGTGATTGGCTCTGTAGCTGGGGATATCCATGAAATTGGCAAATCTCTGGTTGGAACGATGATGTCAGCCAATGGGTTCCAGGTCCACGATCTGGGCGTAGATGTGGCCAATGAAGCGTTTATCGAAAAGGTCAAGGAAACGGGCGCGCACATTCTGGGTCTATCAGCCTTGCTGACCACGACCATGACGGTACAGCGCCAGATTATCAAGGAATTGGAAGAAGCGGGCATCCGCGACCAGGTCAAGGTAATGATCGGTGGAGCGCCCATCAGCCAGGAGTGGGCCGAGACCATTGGGGCAGATGGCTATGCTGAGGATGCAGTCGGCGCAGTTGAGTTAGCCAAAAAGATGGTTGCGTAGCCAATAGAGAGAAAATCAATGACAAATATCCGCGTCAATGACGTAGCTTTCTCAGGTTCACAATTTAACCGTATCTCGCCAGACCAGTGCCAAAAGCTGCACAATGCCAGCTTGGAGATCTTAGCCCGAACGGGCGTGCGGCTGCACGATCAGGAAGCCATCGACTTGTTCAAGAAAGCCGGCGCCTCCGTCACTGAAGGGAACCGCGTGCGCATTCCTGCTGGGCTAGTCGAAAAAGCCTTCACGACAGTGCCCAAACGCATCACCATGTATGATCGCAACGGTCAGGCGGCCATGTTCTTGGAGGAAGGCCGCTGTTACTATGGGCCGGGTTCTGATTGTCTCAATATCATCGATCATCGCACAGAAGAATATCGCAAACCGGTTTTGCAAGACGTGGTTGAGGCCATGCGAGTATGTGATGCTCTTCCAAATGTCGATTTTGTCATGTCGATGTTTTTACCCACCGATGTCGGCGAGATGGTCAGCGATCGTTATCAGATGGAAGCCATCCTCAACAATACAACTAAACCGATCATCTATGTAACCAACGAGTTCTCAGGCTGTGTGGATGATGTTGAGATGGCAGAAGTCGTCTCTGGTGGGGCCGAGGCACTCCAATTGAGACCGACGGCAGCATGTTATATCAACGTCACTTCTGGGTTGCAGCATAATGATGATGCTTTGCAAAAACTGCTCTTCTTAGCCGAGAAGGGGCTGCCGGCGTTGTATATCCCGGTGTCGATTGGCGGGGTCAATGCGCCCATCACACCGGCAGCTGGGGTTGCCTTCGATAATGCTGGAGTTTTGGTCGGGTTAGTGCTCTCTCAGTTGAAACGCGAAGGGGCGCCCTTTATCACGACCGGATTGGGTGGCGCTTCACTGGATATGAGCACCATGGTTGGCCCATACTGCGAACCCGATCTGCGAGGAATTGGTCATGCACTGGCGCAACACTACAAGTTGCCAGTGTTTGGCATGGGCGGTTGCAGTGACTCCAAGTTAGTCGATCAGCAGGCTGCCGCAGAAGCTGCCCTGACGATCATGACAGAAACTCTAGGCGGGGCGCATCTGATCCATGATTTGGGTTATTTGGAGTCTGGCTTATGCGGCTCGTTAGCTCAGTTGGTAATTTGCAACGAGATCGTCAGTTGGGTCGAGTCGTTGATGGCGCCCGTAGAGATCAATGAGGAAACATTGGCTCTTGATTTGATCGATGAGATTGGTCCCGATGGGTCCTATCTTGATACCCAGCATACGATGGATCATTTCCGGGAGCGCTGGTATCCACAGGTCTTTGAGCGTGGAAATTACGACCAGTGGATGGGCGCTGGGGGGCTAAGTTTGGGAGAGCGCGCCGCTAAGAGAGTGGATACTATTCTCGAGGAGCATCAGCCTGAACCCTTACCCGAGGATGTCCAAAAAGAACTCAGGGCCATCATCCAACGAGCGGAAGAAAAATTTGCATAATCTAGGAACCCGGATATTTCAAAAATTTCCGGGTTAATTCTCAAAATAATGTTTGAACGAGCATAATCGAAATAGGTACCGAGATAAAGGCCAACCCTGTTTGGGTGGTGATGATAGCAGCCATTAGCTCAGAGTCACCACCCATTTGTTTTGCCAATGTATAGGATGATGATGCAGTAGGCATCGCTCCAATTAATATCGCTACTAACGTATCCAATTCTGGTAATCTAAAAATTCGGACCAGTATCAAGATTACTGTCGGGAAAACCATCATTTTCCCCACTATAGATAGTGCCATTGGGGTTGCAACACCAATCCTTCCAACGCCAAAGACCTGTCTTGCCGTGCGTGGACCGATGTCCAAGCGGATGTTTGCGCCGATGCATAATAAAACTACAGGTAAGGCAGCACCACCAAGGATTTGACTGATATCATGGATGATAGGAATTTCACCAACTCGGATCAGGTTCACAGAAATTCCAATTAAAACGGATACCAGAATCGGGTTTCTAACCAGATCATGCAGAATAGCACGGCCAACATTCTCCTGGTTTTTTCCATGAATGATCGTTACCATCAAGGAAACCACGATGATATTGGTAACGGGGATCAAAATTGCCACGATTAGGGCTGCAATAGATAACCCCTGATTGCCGAACAATCGTTCAGCCATGGCTAGCGCTACAAATGAATTATGCCTGGCAGATCCTTGCATCACAGAGCTTGTGACCTTTGGATCTAATTTGCATAGACTGGCTGTGAATAATGAGAACGCGATCGCGCAGGCAAATCCACCAAGGATAACGATGGCATAAGACCCTATCAGTGAACCAGCTAGTTCAATAGTCGAAGTTTTGTAGAAAAGTAAGGATGGGAATAAAATCCAATAGACAAGTTTGTTATTCAGATCCCAGAATTCAACGCTGGGAATCCCCTTGCGCCACAGTAATTGTCCTAAAACAATCAATAGAAAAATTGGCGCGATCGATAAGAAAATATCAGTCATAGGTCAACCCCAATACCAATATTTAGCCGCCAATATCTTCTATGCCCTACCTTCCCCGCTCCGCTAGCACTTCAGCAATTACTTTCTCGGCCTCTTCGGGCAGTGGTGGCACTTCATGCTCAGCTAAAATTTCCCGCGCGCGCTCGTTTGCGCGAGTAAACATGTCCTTCGATCCGGCCTCACGCCAAATGTCGTATTGGTTGCGGTCGATGATCCTTGGCGCCCACTGCGCTGTCCGGAAGTGATCCATGGTGTGGTCGTCGGCCAGGAAGCCAGCCCCTGGTTCGACACGCGCAATTGCCTCGAGTGCAAGAGTCTCTCGATCGACCTGCAACCCACCCATCAGGTAGCGCGTCATATTGATGATCTCATCCGCGATGACCAGCATCTCCATGGACGAAGTCGAGCCATATTCGATATAAGCCACATCATGGACTAGGGTTATGCGAGATAAGTATGCGTTCAAAATCGAGAAGGTAGATTCTAAGCCCGCCTGTGCATCCACAACCTTGCTATCAGTGGCACCGCCGTATCCCCAAACCGGTAAATTGTAATAACGGGCTAACTCAGCCCAAGCACCCATCCCCAGGCTCCAATCGGGACTACCGTAGCTGACGATGGTGGTCTTCATATCCAGGGCGGCGGTGTTCATTCCATACAGAAAAGGTGCGCCGGGGTTGACCAGTTGGGTGATGATCAAGCCTAATAAACATTCAGCATTACCTATGGCTACCGCGCCTGCCACGGTAATGGGTCCGCCGCCACCTGTGTTAGGAGAGGGGATATAAGCTGCTGGGATGCCCTTCTCTGCGCAGAAAATGTGTTTTTGCAACGATTCCTCGATGATGTATAGCGGCGAGATCGGTTCGGCATAATGCAGGAAAATCGGCTTCTCACGCAAGGACTGCTCGCCGCCCATGGTTGCTGCGGCGATACGATAGATGTCCTCCATGTCCTGTCTATTCTGTGCAGTGTAGACATTGGGCTTGACCGAGCCTCGCAACATGCGCACAAAAGCATGGATATAGAGGTCGTCTGCCGGCACATCCGAGGGGTTACCCATAGACATGACAAAGTCGATATTCTCTAGCGCATCACTGAGGCGAGCGATATCCTCGACATCGCCGGCTACAGCCCGACGTCGTTCGCCGCTTTCGATATCTAGCGTAAAGGTCGTGTCTGAACCTGTGCCGAAGAATACTTTGCCTAACTCCAGGGGCATGCTCATCTCTCCCAAGCGATTGTGCATGGGAATGCGCGTCGGTGCCTTATCGATGGCATCGGTAACCAGTCTTTCGGGGATCTTGATACGCCCGTTCGACTCCCAAGCGCCTGCTTCAAGCAGAAGCTCGCGACCCTGGGGATCTTGCATTTTTACACCGGTCTGGCTCAGGATCTCTAGTGTCGCATAATGAAGTTCGCGCACCTGTTCTTCAGAGATCATGCGTACCATCGGTTTTCGGGTGGGAATTGGGAGTTGTTCAGTCATTGGGTTTTCTCCATATACATTTTCTCGCTGAACTGCGTAAGTACTAAATGTTTTGAATTATCTGAGTGCATCTGCGAGGATCTGCGTCCGATTCTTTTGACGTTTGAAGCTCATCCCAGATACCCAAGCTGCCTGGAGATATTTTGGGCAGCGTCTAATAGGGGAGCGATGAACTCCGTGAGGATGTCTGCATTCATCCTGTAGGTAGGCCCAGAGATGCTCAAAGCCGCGATCACCTTCCCGGTAAGATCGCGGATGGGGGCTGCGATTGCAACCAAGCCTTGCTCAAATTCTTCGTTCGAAATGGCATACTCCTGATCACAAATTTCTGCCAAAGCCACGCGCAAAGCAATCGGGTCAGTGACTGTGTGCTGCGTATAGGCATCGAGGGGTTGGGAGAGGATTTTTTGACGCTGTTCAGGAGTCATATGTGTCAGCAGCACTTTGCCCGTCGATGTACTGTGCAACGGTGTTCTGCGCCCCAATTGACCGGCGTAGCGGATTGATTGAGGGCTGCGCACAGTCTCGATATTGATGCATTCATCCCCATCGAGAATGGAAATATTGATGGTTTCTTGGGTGAATTCTGCTAATGTGCGCAGATATTCCTGCGCGGCTTGACGCAGATCTTGCCTCTCCAAGACTGCTCCAGCCAGGGTAACCAGCCCCAAGCCTAAACGATATTTTCCGGTTTCAGCGTTCTTTTCCACGAATCCCTCCTGGCGAAGGGCTGAGAGCAGGCGAGAGGTGGTGCTTTTGTGTAACCCTGTTTCACGGCTGATTTGCATGACGCCAAGATCAGAGTCGCTCTTGGTGAAACAACGCAAAATGCTTGCGATTCGGCTGACTGATTGGGTTTTAGATGTATTTCGATTAGACATAAATCCCGGCGTGTTTCATTTAATGAAACAGTGTTGCAAAAATTATGCATATTATAGGTAATATGATTCCCGGAGTCAAGCATCATTTTTTTTAATACAATAGGATTTCAAAGTGACGATCTCTTAATAAGTTGTGTTAATTTTGGTAATGCCTATATAATGAAATAGGAGTAGATACATTTTTCAAAATCCTGCAATCTAAAAATTTGTTTCTTGGATACTTCTAATTGATGAGCCAAAGCATATTTGAACGAAACCAGAGGAAAAACGATGAGTATTCGCGTTAGGTTGTTTCTCACTTTCTTCATGTTAACGCTTCTTCCACTTGGTATTCTCGGGGCAACCAATTTGCAGAATATCCAAAATGTGAGGGAATTGACGGTTGCAGAGAGTACAGCTTTGATGAAGCAATTGGGGGAGGCATCCATTCATCAAAAAGCACTGGATACAGCTCAACAAGTGGCTCTATATCTAGATACTCGTCCTGCGCTTTTGGAAAACCCCGATTTGCTTATGGCTGATACACAACTGAATGCTATCGCAGTTCAACCGGTGGGGAAGACAGGGTATACGGCGTTGTATGATCACGAAGGCATTGTATATTTCCATAGTAATCCGGCTTTGGTGGGACAGGATATGCATATGTTCGAAGATTCGTTGCCAGAGTTCTGGAAAATCTTCGAAGCCAGCCTGGATGGATCAATCGTCGGTTCCTATTATGTTTGGGAGGAGCCGGACGAATCGCTGCGTGACAAATACATGGAATGTGCACCAGTCGAAAATACAAATTTGAGGATTGCAGCAACGACTTATATCGATGAATTCTATGCCCCGATTCGGCAAACAGAACAAAAAGCTGAGCAGATCTATATTACCGCCCGCACTCAGGCAATTATTGCGTTGGCCGCAGTTGCCGGACTGGCGCTTTTGGGAGGTTGGTGGCTTTCATCTATTATCAGTAAACCAATTACTGCCTTGGTTAGCGCCTCGAAAGCAGTTAAAAAGGGGGATTTTGATGATGTCAATCTAGATGATGTGGAAAAGCGCAGAGATGAAATGGGCGTCCTAGCGCGCGTTTTTTCTGGTATGGCAGATCAGGTTCACACTCGTGAGAAACAATTAAAAGAAGAAGTCATTGATCTGCGCATGAAAGTGCAGATATTCATAGAAATTGATGAATCCCAAAAAGAACGAGATCTACAAAAAATTACTGAGTCAGAATATTTCAATGAACTGATGAAACGCGTAAATGAAATTCGAAAAACGAGAGACGAATAATGAAATCTCCACACCGATGGCCAGATTGAATACACACCCAATCTATTTACACACGAATCTTGACACTACCTAATTACGATTCATTGATAGCTTCCAAAATTCGCTCCGGTGTAGCAGGTATTTTCCGTATTCGAGTTCCAATAGCTCTTGAGACCGCGTTGATCACGGCCGGCGTCGAAGCCAGCATGGGCGTCTCCCCCAATCCCTTAGCCCCGAATGGTCCATTTAAGCCGGGTACTTCGACAAATATTGTTTCCATCTCTGGCATTTCCCCAATCATGGGGAGAATATAGTTCACAAATCCTGTGGTCAAATCGGGGATGTATTCCTCAAACAAAGCCGAACCGATACCCATCAAGATCGAGCCTTCTACTTGGCCTTCAGCGCCCTGCTGATTGATGACTCGCCCGACATCATGCGCGGCAACGAAACGAGTCACTTGCACCTGCCCTGTGCGCATGTCCACGACCACTTCTGCCAAGTGTGCGCCTGTGGCAAAGTGAGGTGTGTACATCGGGCGAGTCTCATCGGGAAACGATGGTGAGGGGTCAAAGATTCCCAGCACTTTGCGGGATTTCCCCATTCTCTCGATCTCTTGCGCGATCTCGATCAGTGAGATCGAGGCACCTGGGTCGCGTTTACTCACAACCACGTGATCTCTGATTGCAAGAATATCAGGATCGCGATCCAATATTTCGGCCGCGCTGGCGATGATATCTGTCTTGAGATTGCTGGCTGCCTGACAAACTGCATTGCCCACCCAGTACGTTGCCCGTGAAGCTCCTTGGACGCCGCTGTCGGGGGTTAGGGAAGTATCAGCGTTGACCAATTCAATCTGCTCTCTCGAAACGCCCAATGTTTCTGCCCCTAGTTGAGCCATGGTGGTGCTGGTACCCTGGCCGTAATCTGGTGCCGAGCAGTAAAGGATAATTTCCCCTTCAAGGGATAGTTCAGCATGGGCCTCGATGCGTAGCGACCCCGATTTTCCAAAGCGGTACCACATCCCGGCGACCCCGATTCCCTTGCGATAGGGGAAGTTTCTTGCGTTGGTATTGAAGCTGGCTGCTGCTTCCTGGAATTCCTGCAAACGTGGTTGCAGCGTCTCGATCACTTCTTTGTAGCCCAAGGATTCAGCGATGGGATAGCCCAGAAAGGTCTTCGAAGATTGGCTGATACTATTCTTCAGCCGAAATTGCAGGGGATCTTCACCTAGTTGTTGGATCATCTCGTCCAGCGAGCACTCTAGGGCATAGGTAGATTGCGGAGTGCCGAAGCCCCGGAACTGCCCGCACTTGGGTGCGTTGGTGTAAATGCTCTGGGCGTGGATATCGACCGCCCCCCATTGATATGCACCTCCGCTCCCTACCACGGCATACTCGGGGATGTAATATCCATCGGCGTCATAGGCTCCGGTATTCTGGTTGATACGAACTTGAATGCCTGTTAGCCGCCCCTCATGGGTCGCACCAATTTTGTACTCGAGATGGTAGGGGTGTCGTTTTGGTGAGGCATCGAATGACTCTCCACGATCATAGATCAACTGCACGGGACTCCCAGTGATATATGCAGCTAGAGCAGCGGCCAGGTTGGGCCAGGGGTCTTGGCGGCCTCCAAACGAGCCGCCCATGGGTGGTGCGATGAAGCGCACCTTATCTAGGTTCAAATTGAGCATTTCGGCGATCCACTGTTGTTGCCAGTGAGGCTCATGGGTGCTGCCCACGACGGTGACGCGCCTCTCTTCGTCAAGATACCCTAAGGCAGACTCGCGTTCCAGCGCGCTGTGTTCTTGGAATGAGGTTTGATAACTGGCGTCGATGATCACATCGGAGTGCTGAAAGGCATGTTCTAAATCGCCGTGGACGACTGCATGAGTATTGAGGGTGTTTCCCCCCGCATAGATTTCTACATCCCCATCAATATCGAAGGAATGTGGCAAAGGATCGAATGTAGCCTTGATGGCACGGACCCCCACCAGGGTGTCCTCAGGTGTAGAAGCGATCACTAGAGCCACCGGAGCCCCTTTCATTTTAACGGTTTCCCCCACAGGCGTTAGCAAGGGTTCATCACGGCTGTAGTTGGGGAAGCCATTCACACCTGGGATGTCCGTAGCGGTGATAATGCGGATCACCCCTGGGAGCTCGATGGCACTCTGTGTATCCATCGAGAGCAGGCAGGCGTGGTGATGGGGACTGCGCACCACTCGCGCGTAAACGAGACCGGACATGTCGATGTCTTCGACATACCTGGCATGCCCAGTGACTTTATCGTGTGCGTCAATTCGGCGGGCATCACCGCCTATGGGATTTTGAGTCACGATTTCGCCCTTGCTAAGATTGCTTGGAGCAGTTTTTTCTTCTCAGGATCAAGGGGTTTCGGTTGATACTCAGCAAGAATCTCCTTGACCCTGGCTGTCAAGCGCTGGCCCAGGGTAGTGGCACCCTCCTCGAGCCAGGTCGGACGTATACTCCTGTCTAACAGGCTGGGGTACCAGAAATCCTTGAAGTGCTTCATCGTCTGATCGGTATTCAAAAAATGGCCGCCGGGGCCGATATTGTGGATCTCATCCAGCATCAGGGTATCATCGTTGACCTCGATGCCCTTCATGAGATTATCTGTCAGGGCGATTAACTCATCGGTCAAGACGAGCATCTCAAAACTATAGGTCAGTCCGCTCTCCATATAGCCGACATCGTGGATCAAGTTAGCGCCGCTGAATTTCGCCATCATCACAGATAAAAGAGATTCTAAAGAGGCCTGTTCATCCATGACCTTGGCATCAGTGCATCCGGCGTAACCCCAGGTAGGGATCCCGTAGCGGCGTCCTAGTTGGGCGATCGCCGATTTGGTGAGCTGGAATTCCGGTGAGGCGTAGCAGATTTGGGCGGCTTTCATGTCCATGTGGTGCAAGCCTGCGCCGAAAATGTAAGGCGCGCCCGGTTTGGTCAGTTGGTGCACCACCAGGCTGCTGAAGATCTCGGCCAGCGACATGGCGAGACCACTGGCCATGGTGATGGGACCTGTGCCGCCCATAAGCGGGGCCGGGGAGTGCACGATGGGCAGTTCATTCTCTGCCATCAACATCAACTTATCTACCGCAGTATCCGATTGCTGCAGGGGTGAACTGGGTTCAGAATAGAGCAAGATACCTTGTCGTTCGCGCAGGGCTTCATGCCCGCCTGCTACTGCCGCCGCCATATCGATGGCCCGCTGGCAAGTTTCCAGATTATCGGTGACGAAGACCAATGGCTTGGTGGTGTGCTCCAGCATCAGCGCCATTTGGGTGTCGTAGGCCAGCTCTGAGTCTACATCCGTAGGGATGCCGATGGACATCACGAAATCGATATTAGGCAAGGCATCGCACAGGTGATAGCCATTGATGAGGTCTTGGGTGACGAATTTGCGGTGTTGGCCGTTTTCGTGGTCAAGAAAGTTGATGCAATCGGAACCCGTGCCGAAGTTGACAGTGCGATCTTCCAGAAAGACAACTGGTTCTCCATCGCGGTCGCACATGATCACTCGGTTGGGGGCTGAAGCGATAGCATCTTCCACCATACGGGCTGGGAACTTGACCAGATTTCCATCATGGACAAAGGCACCGGCCCCTTTGAGCAAATCAACCGCACCTTGGTGAAAGAATCGGATGCCTGTGCGCCTTAGCACCTCTAAGGCCGCCATATGCAGATCTCGCATCTGGCTTTCGGAGAGTACGGAAAATTGGGGGGAATTGAAAGCGACCGAATTAACGTTTCTCATGATACGCTCCTTAGCAAAAATATCATCTACATTATGCGTTTCTACAATGGACACAAAGGTTCACGTTGGAAATTCCAGAGTCCCAAAAATTATCTTAGATTCACATTTCTACATGCCAGGCATCGGCCTCGTTCTCCATGATCCGTTGCAGTGATGTGTCAAAGGTGTCCTCAATATCCTCGAGCAGCGCTTGTCGAGCAGCGTTTGGATCGCCCTGTTTAAGAGCTTCCAAGACACGCGCGTGAGTATCTTGCATGGTTTTTCCTGCAAAGCGTAGCACCATAAAACGCGCCAGACGATCGAGCAGATGGCCTAATGTGCGTGCCAGTTCTGTGTTCCCTGAAGCTTTGGCAAGCAGGTAGTGGAAGTTGCGATTCTCTTCGGTATACCGATCGTAGGCTTCATCGCCATCTCCGCTATACCCGGCGTGGACGTTCGCCAACATAGCCAATTGATCCTGTGTGATGCGCTCAACGGTGCGTTCGATGGCGGCAAGTTCGAGGATATTTCGCATCTCGAACATATCTCTCAGCTCTTTGAGCGTGATACGAGTTACGAAGTACCCTGATCTGGGCTTGATCGTCACCAATCCTTCCTGGCTGAGCATTTGGAGCGCGTCCCGAATAGGGGTGATACTGGTTTGATAGCGCTGTGCGAGATCTTCCACGTTTAGCCGCTCACCCGGCTTGCGGTGACCCATAATAATAGAACGGCGTACCTCAGTGTAAATTGAACTCTTTGAAATATTTTCAGACATGTTCTTAGTGGTCTCAGGAAACGACATGGAAATATCTAGATTTAGGGGTGTGCGGAGCACCTCGCACACCCCTAAATCTGGTGTATCAGCTTGGCAACTCCTAGAGACCTGTTCTTGTTGAAAGGATTTTATCCAAGTAAAATATATCAACTATTATAACTGATATATCAACTAGAGGAAAACATGATCCAAACTCACGGCATGAACATGACCAGCGCGCACTATTCCCGCTTGGGAAAGACGGAATGCGAGCAGATCCATGCGGCCAGCTTGGAAGTGCTCGAGCGGATTGGCATCGAAACGCACGATGCTAGGGCCAGGGAAATCCTCGTCAAAGCCGGAGCAACGGCCGATGGGCAGCGCGTGCGCATTCCTGAGCATGTCGTGACCAACGCTTTAGCCTCGGCTCCGAAACGGATGACCCTCTATGATCGCAAAGGTCAGGTGGCCATGCGCGCCTGGGGGTACAACTCCTATTTCGGTGGGGGTTCGGATTGTCTTAATATCCTCGATCATCGCACAGGTCAACGGCGCCCCGCGGTGTTGCAAGATGTGATCGAAGCTTGCACGCTGTTCGACGCGCTCACCGAAGTTGACTTCGTCATGTCGGCTTTTCTTCCATCCGATGTAGATGACCGCGTCTATCCCCAGTATCAGATGGAGGCGATGCTCAACCATACCACCAAGCCCCTTGTCTTCGTGACCCCAGATTTCGAATCTTGCGTGGCTAGTGTCGAAATGGTGGAGATCGTCGCTGGGGGTGAGCAGGCATTTCGTGAGCGACCCTTTGCGGTGTGCTATATCAACGTCACCAGCGGGCTGGTGGCCAACGAAGATTCCTTACAAAAGTGCATGTACTTTGCCGAGAAGGGTTTGCCTCAACTCTACATCCCACTCAATGCTGCGGGAGTCAACTCGCCAGCTACCACGGCTGGCTGCATGGCGACCATGAACGCTGGAACTTTGTTGGGCATTGTTTTATCGCAACTGGTGCGCGCTGGTTCGCCCATTGCCGTGCCAGGTTGGAATGGTGGTCCTTACAACTTGCAGACCATGGTAGGCAATTATTGCCTGCCCGACGAGCAGGGTGTTGCTATCGCCATGGGAAAGTATTACGACCTACCGGTATTTGGCTTGGGTGGCTCTACCGACTCCAAAGCGCTCGACCAGCAGGCTGGGGCTGAATGCGCATTGGGACTACTTTTCCCGCTGCTCAATGGGGCCAATATCATTCATGATATCGGTTTTATGGATGCCGGTTTACAGGGCTCCCTACAGTTGATGGCCATCGCCGACGATATGCTGGGCTGGATCAGGGCTGCAACCAGGGGAGTTCCTGTGACCGATGAGACTCTTGCCCTGGAAGTTGTCGAGGAGTTAGGCCCTGAAGGCGATTATCTTTCCCACGATCACACCTATCGCCATTTCAAGGATGCCTACTACTCTAAGTTGGCCGACCGCCAGATCTATTCCGCCTGGGAAGCCGATGGCGCTACGACCATGGCCGACCGCGCCGCACAAAAAGTGGATCACATCCTCGCGACCCATAGTCCTGAGCCGCTGCCGGATGATGTCAAGAAGGCGCTTAGGGAATATGTAGAGAGAGCAGAAAACAGTATTCAGTAGTCAGTGTCTCACAAACGTTTTTCCATTTTTTGTCATTCTGACGAGCCGCCGAAGGCGCGCCTTTGGCGAGCGAGGAAGAATCCCCGCCTACAGGACGGGAGACTCTTCGCTACGCTCAGAGTGACAACATTTATATTTTGTTGAAATTAGAGTGCATACGATTTCTATTTGAACTTACAAACGCGAGGACATTATGGACGACAACCAATTTTTCATGCGCGATCCTTGGGTTTATGACCCAAAGGCAGAACAATCACAGCGTACAGATAAGAACCTGGGATTCGATACGCGGTCCTTGCACGCTGGTTATCATCCGTTACAAGACCTGGAAGATTACCGTGCCTTTGTACCGCCGATTGTTCCCTCGATGACGTATCCATACAAGCAATTCGACGAGATTCCCTACCCGGTCTATGGTCGCACCAAGACACCCACGGCTGCGCTATTGGAAGAACGACTGGCTTCCTTGGAAGGGGGCGAAGCCTGTCTGACAGCAGCCTCTGGATCGCAGGCCCTGTTCAATTTGGTATTCAACATGGCGCGCCCTGGAGACAATGTTGTCACTTCTCTAAATACCTTTGGTGAAGGATATATGCAGGCCGCCACGATATTCCCTGAACGCTGCAACGTGGAGTTCCGTTTCGTAGAGGATCCAGCAAAGGCAGCGTCTTGGGATCAAGAGATCGATGAAAAGACCAAATTGGTCTGGGTGGAGACCCCCAGTAATCCCACGCTTTTCGTCACAGACATCGCCGCGGTGGCCGACGTGGCTCATGCTCATGGTGTGCCCTTGATGGTTGACAATACCACTGCAACCGCTGCACTTCAAAAACCTATGGAATTGGGTGCCGATATCATCTTGCTATCGATCACCAAATTCCTTTCTGGGAACGCCACAGTGTTGGGCGGTGCAATCGTCGGTCCCGAGGCACTGATCGAGGATGTGCGCTGGAACACCACGGAGTTTGTTGGGGCGATCATGCAGCCCTTCGATTCGTGGCTGACGCTGCAATATCTGGAAACCCTATCCATGCGTATGGATCGTCATAGCCTCAATTCGCAGAAGATCGCTGAATATCTCGCCGATCACCCCAAAGTCCAGCGCGTTGACCACACAGGTTTGGCGAGTCATCCACAGCATAAACTGGCTCAAAAACAGATGTCAGGCCCCGGTGGGTTGATGTCATTTGTGGTCGAAGGGGGCATGCCGGGCGCAGCTAGAGTTATGGATAGCTTCAAACTGATCTGCCATGCAGTCACCTTTGGGACCAGCCGCAGTATTTGTATGCACCCGGCTACGATCACACATGAACACATGACCCCCGAAGAGCGCGCCGAGGTTGGTGTAGATGATGGTTTGATCCGCTTGTCAGTTGGCTTGGAGAATGTAGACGATCTGATTGGTGATCTTGATCAGGCGCTTTTGCAGGTATAGGATATTTTTATTGCATAATTTGTTCGTCTCATCAATAACTATAAAACTTACGCAGTTTGGTGAGGAAATAGCTGGGAATAGGGGGTGGGGGCTTCGCCCCCACCCCCTATT
>CAYTKR010000113.1:1276-16032 GCA_964438295.1 uncultured Anaerolineales bacterium | reverse complement strand
GGTGGCGACTGGGCCATGATCGATGGGCCACTGCCCTATCAGTGGGGTGGCACCTGGGTTGGCGCTATGGATGGTAGCCCCAATCTGGAATTGGCCAAAGAATTCATAAAATTCGTTGCCCTCGATGAAGAGAATCTGACCAACTGGGCGACCGGTGTATACACCAATGAGTATCTGACCGCCATTGATCCCGAAACCCCTGAAGATCAGGCTCAGGCTCCCGGTGACTTCGTCTCCAGTCAGGTAGTTGTCGAAAAGATCACCAGCACCTTTGATGGCTCTGAACTGGCCGAGTGGCTTGGCGGCCAGAACAGCTATGAAGCCTTTGGTAAAGCTGCTCCCAACGTTAATGGCGCTTTGCTGACCGGTGCCGATGATGCTATTCAGCGTGCTTTGCAGGATGCCTATCGACCTTGGCTTGAAGGTGAAAGTACAGAAGCCGAAATGTGGCAACAGTGGTTGGACTCGGTTCGCAACGAGTTCCCCGAACTGCTCATTCCTGATGCCCCGGCAAACGTAGTTGAAACTGATTAATCAGTATCTAGTACCAAAAAATGGGCCAGTGTTTTGATACACTGGCCCACAACTATGGTAGCTAAGGAGGCAGTATGCTCCGTCTTTTGAAGATCAGAAAAGAAAATTACGGATATCTATTCATTGCACCCTTTATACTCGGGTTTCTGATATTTGGATTGTACCCATTGTATAACACCTTTGCGCTCAGCTTTACCAATACAACCATCATGACGGGGGCTTCTGCTGAGTTTATTGGCTTGAAGAATTTCCAACGCTTATTCGCAGACGATTTCTTCATGAAAGCGATCAAGAATACATGGTTTATTTGGATCTTGAATTTTATACCCCAGATTGGCGCTGCCTTATTATTGTCCGTGTGGTTTACAAGCACTCGCTTGAGAATTAAAGCTGTCGGGGTTTGGCGGGCAATATTCTTCTTGCCAAACTTGTTGGTCCCAGCTTCGATAGCCGCCTTGTTTGCCGGTTTGTTTGATTTTTATGGTCCTGTTAATCAGTTCATGGTTAGAGCTGGTTTCCTGGCAGAGGCTATGCATTATTTCCAAAATGTTGCCATTACCAGAGGTGTAGTTGTGTTCATTCAGTGGTGGATGTGGTTTGGCCAAACGATCATTATCGTCATGGCAGGCATGACAGCTATCCCAATAACCCTATATGAAGCCGCTATGGTCGATGGTGCGACAGCAGCGCAAATGTTCAGGCGTATTACTTTGCCATTATTAAAACCCATTTTGATATATATATTTGTAACTTCGCTGGTAGGCGGTATGCAGTTGTTTGACAACCCTTACCTGCTTACGGGGGGAAGAGGCTCACCAAATAGTTCGATCATGACCAACAATATCCTGATGTACCTGAAGTTCTCCAGCAGTAAAGGACATATTGGGGCGGCTTCTTCTGTGGGTGTGTTGGTATTTATCATGACCACGATTTGTGCGTTGGGAATTTTCTACTTCTTGCGAAATAAAGATACTTCTAAACCTGATCGTTCATTTCGAAAATTTCTTTCTAAAGAGAAAGTAGAAGGGTAGCAATCATGTTCAATTCTTATAGATTCAATACGAATGTGATGCGTATATTTGTATATGCGGTATTGGTTATCTTACTTATTGTCACTATCGTCCCAATCTGGTTGTTGATCGTAAATGCCACCAGGTCAACAGTTGAGATCCAGCAAGGAATTAGTATTCTCCCGAGTACGCACTTGGTGGAAAACTACAGAATACTGCTCAGCAAGGGATTGAATATATGGCAGGGCTTTTCGAACAGTCTGTTTGTGGCAGTTGCATCAACAGTTATCACAGTTTATTTCTCGATGCTGACAGCCTATGGTATCGTAGTTTATGAATTTAAAGGAAAAGAGCTTTTCTCGAATTTTGTTATTGTGTTAGTAATGATCCCCACTCAACTTTCAATTATCGGGTTCTACCAATACATGTCAAGATTAGGGCTCACAGACAATTACGCTTCCCTCATTTTGCCTCTCATAGCCAATGCGAGTGGCGTATTCTTTGGCAAGCAGTATTTCGAATCAATGTTGATAAAAGATTTGATTGACGCAGCCAGAATTGATGGTGCCAGCGAGTTGGGGATTTTCCATAGAATCATGATGCCAATAGGCATGCCTGGAGCAGTTACGCTGGGCATCTTTGCTTTCGTGGCATCCTGGAATAACTTTTTCAACGCATTCATATTGATCACATCTTTGGACAAGTACACATTACCCATGGTGGTACGCACATTGCGCGGGGATGTCTACCGTACGGAATACGGTGCTATCTATTTAGGTCTGGCCATTACCATTGTACCTATCATCATCATGTACGCATTATTCTCCCGGTATATCGTCAGCGGTATCGCAATGGGTGCGATCAAGGAATAAACCTCGGGGAAGATTACAACCAATTCAAATTTGCTGTAAGAGCACAAACAGCCTGAATCGATACTGGTTCAGGACGGTAGAGGTATGTCATGTTGAGTAAAAATAATTACGAGTTTCCAACAGATTTCGTCTGGGGCGCTGCGACGGCGTCATATCAGATCGAGGGTGCCTGGGATGAAGACGGCAAAGGTGAAAGCATTTGGGATCGCTTCAGCCATACTCCCGGCAAAGTACTTGATGGCGATACGGGCGATGTCGCCTGCGACCACTATCATCGCTGGATTGACGATGTAGCTCTGATGAAAGAGCTGGGCTTGGATGCCTATCGCTTTTCGATCTCATGGCCTCGGATCCTGCCCTCGGGAAGCGGTGTGGTCAATCAGCCTGGAGTAGATTTCTACGATAATTTGGTAGACGCACTCTTAGAAGCGGGGATTGAACCTTATGTGACGTTATACCACTGGGATCTACCCCAAGCATTGCAAGATCAGGGGGGCTGGCCAAACCGCATGATTGTTGATGCCTTTGTAGAGTACACGGATATCGTTAGTCGGACACTAGGGGATCGAGTCACGCACTGGATCACTTTGAACGAACCCTGGGTCAGCGCCTTTGTTGGATACAGAGATGGTCGCCATGCCCCTGGGCTTGCTGATCTAAACCAAGCCATCGCTGCGGCGCACAATTTGCTGGTTTCCCACGGCGAGGCCGTTCCCATTATTCGTCAGAATTGCGCTGATGCTGTTATAGGGATCACCCTCAACCTGACGCCTCAAGAACCAGCTTCTCCAAGTATTGCCGATCGAAAAGATGCCACCTGGGTGGATGGATATATTAATCGTTGGTTCCTAGATCCATTGGTCGGCCGAGGCTACCCCCAAGACATGGTGGACAGCTTTGGCAACGCCATGGAGTTCGTGCAGCCTGGAGATCTGGATACGATTGCTGTCCCGGTTGATTTTTTGGGAGTCAACTACTATACCCGTGGGATCGCCCGATCTTCCGAAGTGAGTGAAGAAGAGAACGCTCCTCGAGAAGTTTTCGCCAATGAAGAGCATACTGAAATGGACTGGGAAGTCTACCCGGAAGGCCTTTACAACATGCTGGGGCGCCTGCATTTCGATTACGCTTTTCCAGCCATCCATATCACTGAAAATGGTGCTGCCTTTCCCGACAAAGTCAACGCTGATGGACAGGTGGATGATCCCGCGCGGCTATCCTACATCAGGCGCCATCTGGCCATGGTCAATAAAGCCATTCAGATTGGCGTCCCGGTCAAAGGATACTTTGTCTGGTCTTTATTCGACAACTTCGAATGGGCTTTTGGATACTCCAAACGCTTTGGCATCATTTATGTGGATTATCAAACTCAACAGCGCATTCCCAAATCCAGTGCCAAGTGGTATCGGGATGTAATCCAAGAGAACGGGTTTCCAAAGATATAGAGGATCAATGACGTCGATCAAACAACGCGTGGATACGCTACTCTCACAAATGACCCTGGATGAGAAACTTGCCCAGCTTGGCTCATACTGGATGTATGAATTGCAAAAAGATGGTCTGTTAGATCCGCCAAAAATTAAGCAAAAACTTACCCATGGCATTGGTCAGATTACCCGGGTTGCGGGCGCCTCGACCCTTGATCCAGTAGCCGCGGCGAGAGCGGGGAATCAAATCCAAAAATTCCTCAGTGATAACACCCGCTTGGGCATTCCAGCAATATTGCACGAGGAGAGCTGTTCTGGTGCCATGCTCCTGGGCGGTACTGCATATCCCCAAATAATTGGCTTAGCCAGCACGTTCCAACCTGAATTGGCTGAAAAAATGGCCCAGGCTATACGGAGCCAACTTCTGGCGATCGGCGCACGGCAATCACTTGCCCCGGTATTAGATATCTCGCGTGACCCCCGTTGGGGGCGCACCGAAGAAACCTTTGGTGAAGACCCCACACTGGCCAGCCATTTTGGCATGGCTTTTGTACGTGGCTTGCAGGGAGAAAATCTAGAGGAAGGTGTGATGGCTACCGGCAAGCATTTCATCGGCCACAGCCTCTCGCAGGGTGGGCAGAACTGCGCCCCAGTCCATGTAGGCAAGCAAGAGCTGTACGACATTTTCCTGGCTCCTTTCCAGGCATCGATCCGAGATGCGGGATTGGCATCAGTAATGAATTCCTATCCCGAATTGGATGGAGAAGTGGTGGCCACATCAAGGCGCATTCTAACGGATCTACTGCGAGATGAGCTGGGCTTCGATGGCCTTGTAGTCTCTGATTATGAAGCCATCATCATGATCCATAACTTCCACAACATGGCTCCTGATAAATCTTCCGCGGGACGCCTGGCAATAGAAGCGGGCATCGATGTCGAGCTACCAACAATAGAGTGCTATGGGGAGCCGCTCAAAGCTGCCCTTGAAGCCGGTGATCTTGATATCGAAACCATCAACTCCGCCGTGAGTCGCCACCTGCAGAAGAAGTTCGAGTTAGGGCTGTTTGACGATCCCTATGCTGATGAAGGTCGCGTACTCCAAGTGTTCGAAACGCTTGAACAGCGCAACCTGGCACGCGAGATCGCCCAAAAGAGCATGGTGCTGCTCAAAAACGACGGCATTCTGCCACTCAAGAAGAGCATAGGCACCTTGGCCGTGATTGGCCCTAACGCTGACCAGGCGCGCGCACAACTCGGGGATTATTCCTACGCGGCCACTAGAGAATTGATGACCTTCGACCCTCACGTTGATTCGGCATTTGTAAATATCGATGAAGGTGAAGTAGCCAAACATGAAATTCAAGTTATCACCGTGTTGGAGGGTATCAAAGAAATTCTCTCATCCGAGACCCAAATCCTATACGCCCAGGGTTGTGGAAACTTAGACAGCGATACGAGCGGATTCGACGAAGCGAAAAAGATCGCTGAAATAGCAGATGCTGTTGTGCTGGTGCTTGGCGATTACTCAGGATTGACTCCAGCCTGCACCACTGGAGAGTTCCGGGACTGCCATGACCTGCAGCTACCTGGAGTGCAGGAAGAGTTGGCTAAGGCCATCCTCGGGACTGGCAAACCGGTCGTGGCGGTGCTGATCAATGGGCGCCCCTATGCTCTGCCATGGCTGGACGAGAGCGCTAATGCTATCATCGAAGCCTGGCTTCCTGGGGAGGAAGGCGGTACGGCGGTAGCCAAGGTGCTCTTTGGTGAGATCAACCCCGGGGGGAAACTGCCCATAACCTTCCCCCGTCATGTCGGTCAGTTGCCCATCTTCTACAACCACAAACCCTCAGGGATGAAATCTCATATGTACGGGGATTACGTCTCAGAGAAGGCCACGCCGCTGTATCCCTTTGGGCATGGATTGAGTTACACCACCTTCGAGTATAGTGATCTCTCCATTGAACAGGATCAGGCCTCCGGTGGTGAGACGGTGAATATTTCGCTGGTTATTACCAACTCGGGAGATATGCGTGGCGATGAAGTCGTCCAGCTTTTCATCCGAGATGAATATGCCAGTTCTCCACGACCGATGAAGGAATTGAAAGGGTATGTTCGCCTGACGTTGGATCCTGGGGAAGCGAAAACAGTGACATTCGGTCTGCCTGTGGATCAACTGGCCTTCTATGACACTGACCTGAACTTGATTCTCGAACCAGGACGGATTTTCGCGATGATCGGGAGTACCAGTGGGGATATCCGTTTGTTAGGAGAGTTTGAGATATTAGGTGAAGGAAAAATGCCCGTCAATGAGCGAGTGTTTGTTTGTCCCGTTACGGTAGATTAAGGAATTTCGCTTCTTTCCTCTATGTGGTTTTCTCGCCAATTCCTTAAAGAACTTTTTTTAACTTGCTGTGACCGGTCTCCAGACCGAGTCACCGGCACGGTCTCGCCAACGGCGGGCCTCCTGCCAGACCAGCCAAGCTTTTAAATTTGTAGATCTCGCGTGAGCACCACTAAGCGAGAAGCGGCCCGAGTGAATGGTATACTTCGAAAACAGCAAACCCAACCCTGAATGAATTATGAAAATGGGAACGGTGCGGGAATCTTACCGAGTAAAGGGCGCACTCTGGCTCAATGTGCTTTCGCCTGGTTTTGAGAAGGAGTTTTCATTATGACTGCCTATATCCCCAAACCTGAAAATAAATTCAGCTTTGGCCTGTGGACCGTGGGCAACATCGGCCGCGATCCCTTCGGCGAGCCGACCCGCCCGGTGAAATCACCCGTGGAGCTGGTTCACCTGCTGGCAGAAGTAGGCGCCTATGGCGTCAACTTCCACGACAACGATTTAGTACCCATCGATGCCACTCCTGCCGAACGCGACAAAATCGTTGCTGATTTCAAGGATGCCCTGGCTGAAACTGGCATCGTCGTCCCTATGGCGAGCACCAACCTCTTTGGCGATCCGGCTTTCAAAGATGGCGCCTTCACATCCAATGACCCCAAGGTGCGCGCTTACGCTGTTCAAAAGACAATGAACGCCATCGATCTGGGTGTGGAGCTTGGAGCCAAGTTCTACGTTTTCTGGGGCGGCCGCGAAGGCACAGAGACCGATGCCGCCAAAGACCCCATTACCGCCATCAAGCGCAGCCGCGAAGCGATGAACTTCTTGTGCGAATATGTACTCGATCAGGGCTATGCCGCAGCCGATGGCAGTGGTCTCAAGTTTGCCCTGGAAGCCAAACCCAACGAGCCACGCGGCGACATCTACAACAGCACCACCGGGCATATGCTGGCCTTCATAGAAACCCTCGACCATCCCGAAATGGTCGGCGTCAACCCTGAAGTGGCCCACGAGCACATGGCCGGGTTGAACTTCGTCCATGGAGTAGCCCAGGCCATGGAATCTTGCAAACTCTTTCACATCGATCTCAACGATCAGGCTTTCGGACGCTACGATCAGGACTTCCGCTTCGGAGCGGTCAATCTGAAGAGCGCCTTCTTCCTGGTTAAACTGCTCGAGGATAACGGCTATGATGGCAGCCGCCATTTCGATGCCCATGCCTATCGCACCGAGGATTATGTAGGTGTTAAGGACTTCGCCCGCGGTTGTATGCGCACATACCTGATCTTGAAAGAAAAAGCTGCACAATTCAACGCCGATGTGGAAATCCAGGAAATCTTAGCCGAGATCAATGCCGATGATGGTTCCACGGACGGCTTTAAGGGTATTTATACTGCCGAGAAAGCTGCTGCCCTGAAAGCTCAAACCTTCGACCGCCAGGCTTTGGGCGCGCGCGGATTACAATATGAGAGTCTGGATCAACTGGTGGTCGAATTACTCTTAGGCGTTCGCTAGGATAGGAGCCAAAATGCAATTCTTCATTGGAATTGACTCGTCTACAACGGCGACAAAAGCCTTATTGATGAATTCTGAAGGGCAAATAGTTTCGGTAGCGGCTTCAGAATATTCATTTGAAATTCCCCACCCTTTGTGGACGGAACAAGACCCAAGTTTGTGGTGGGATGCCACAGTGAAGAGTGTCCGCCAAGCGATGGCTGATTCTGGTATTAAAGGCTCCCAGGTCCAGGGGATCGGCCTGACCGGACAGATGCATGGCCTGGTGCTGCTCGACGAGAAGGGAGAAGTATTGCGCCCGTCGATCCTGTGGAACGACCAACGCACCGGCGCACAGTGCGACGAAATTCGCACCCGATTGGGGAAAGCGCGCCTGATCCAGATCACTGGTAACGATGCCCTGACCGGCTTCACTGCGCCGAAGATTCTCTGGGTTCAACAAAATGAGTCTGAAGTTTGGAAACGAGCACGGTATATTATGCTGCCCAAGGATTATGTCCGCTACAAACTCACCGGCGAATTTGCTATCGACCGGGCTGGGGGCGCAGGCACGCTGCTCTTCGATGTCAAGAACCGAAACTGGTCAGACGAGGTGCTTGCCGCACTTGACATTCCCAGGCAGTATCTCCCCCCAACCTTCGAAGGACCCCAAATTACCGGACAACTATCTCGCCATGCAGCTGAGGAAGTCGGGCTGCACGCTGGCATCCCAATCATGGGAGGTGGAGGCGACCAGGCGGCTGCGGCCGTGGGTACAGGTGCTGTCGAAGAAGGCATTGTCTCCTTGAGCTTAGGCACATCGGGGGTCGTATTCGCCACTTCTGATCAACCCAACATCGAGCCCGAGGGACGCCTACACGCATTCTGTCATGCCGTACCGGGGAAGTGGCATCTCATGGGCGTGATGCTCTCCGCCGCCGGCAGCCTGCGCTGGCACCGTGATACTTTCGCCCCAGGAGCAGATTTCGGGAAGTTTGTTGATTCAGCCAGCGCTATTCCTGCAGGCAGCGATGGCTTGTTTTTCCTCCCATACCTGACCGGCGAGCGCACCCCCCATCCTGACCCCTTAGCTCGCGGGGCTTTCGTCGGGCTGACAGTGCGGCATACTCTACCGCATATGACTCGGGCTGTGCTGGAGGGTGTATCCTATGGACTGCGAGATAGCTTCGAGTTGATGCTAAATGCCGGGCTGCCGGAAATCTCCCAGGTGCGGGTAACTGGCGGTGGTGCCAAAAGCGCACTCTGGCGACAAATCCTGGCAGACGTATTGGGCACTGAGCTAGTAACAGTGAATTCCGAGGAGGGGGCAGCCTATGGCGCCGCCCTACTGGCAGCCACGGGCACAGGCGTCTTCCCAGATATCGAGTCGGCCTGTAAGAGCACGATCAGCATCACCGGGCGAACCAGCCCTGGCCCAGATCAGGCAGCATACCAAAAAAACTATCCCCTCTATCGGGAGTTGTACCCAGCACTCAAACCAACGTTTAACGCTCTAGCATAACAATATCAGTCCGAAGGCCTGCCAGTGGCAAGGTTCGCTTTGCGCGGCGAGTGAAGTATGGAAATCTCACATCTTTATGATGAGATTGCTTCGGCTAAAAACGCCTCGCAATGACAAATAATCGTGATCTACTGTATTTACATTCACGGTGAAACTGCGCATCGGAAACCGACGTTCCTGAGGGTGTCTGTGGGATTGAATTCATGGTTGCGGTGGTAGCTCCGCAAGTACATCGATGTGCTATACCAGGAACCACCGCGTGAGGCAATCCGGTTACCTGGAGATTCTTGGGGGCCTTGGGGATCATGCGTGGATGAGACTTCATAATAGTCCAAAGCATACCAATCAGCGGTCCATTCGCCGACATTTCCAGCCAAATTGAAGATACCATAGGGGCTGATACCTTCTGGATAACTGTCGACAGGCACCGATGTATTGACACCGCAAAGATTATAGTTCGCCTTAGCGCAATCGATCTCTTCTCCCCACGGATACGTTCGTTGATCATCGCCCCGAGCGGCTTTCTCCCACTCAGCTTCGGTAGGGAGACGGGCTCCGCGCCACCCGCAGTACGCTTGCGCGGCGTACCAGGTCACTTCAACGACGGGATGATCTTCGAATCCTGCCTTGGGCTGCCAGAGGCCATCGATCCTCTGGATGTGATTCGATGTGCTCTGTTCGTGCAGCCAAGACGAGCCACCCTGACTCTGATTACCCCAATCGTTGAGTAAGGCAGCAAATTGGCTGTTGGTAACTTCGTACATGTCGATATAGTAGTCCGAAAGGGTCACTTCATGGATCGGACCATTCGAGCCTTCGCTGCCCATTGAGAAAGCCCCATCAGGGACCAACCGCATAGCGTGCCCAAATTCATCTACGATCTGTTCGGGCAAAATGTCCGAGGTTGGGGTTTCCGATGAGCCTGCTGAATTTGGGGTGAGATCACCAATTATTCCCGGCAATTGACCTTCATAGGTTGCCAGATTGATATAGGTTCTGCTTCCCCGCGTTACTTCAATAAACATGTAGTACTTGCCATCGTGAAATACTTCGTTATGGACCCAGACGATGTTCCATTGAGGTGTATCAACACCCGTAAAAACCGGCTCATCTTGAATGCGCTGCCAATGAATGCCATCCGGGCTGGTGGCGACTCCGATGCGGCTACGGCCTCCACGGCCATTATTATTTCCATGATAAAACAAGAACAGACCATCAGGGGTGAGTTTGATCCTGGGGTATTTGAGCATGAACTCGTCTCCCCACCCGGCGTCCTCGGAACGAAAAACGGGATCACTATGGGCGAAAGCTGGATCATTGGTTTTAGGATCGTTATATTTTCGCCATTTGATTCCATCTTCAGAGTACGCCATACCAATCATAGCATTTTCGCCACCAGCACCTAACCCAAGATAGTATAGGAAAAATCCAGACTCGGTCAAAAGAGCGCTGGGCCGCTGCAGGGCAAAGGCGTCCCAACCTTCAGGATCCGGTTCGAGAATTGGCTGTTCATCAACTTTCCAGGGACCTTCTGGAGCGGATGCAGTTGCGCGTCCAATCCGTGATGGCGTCAACACTTTATCGGTATCTCTGGTGTAGAAATAGAGCACCCAAAGGCCTTCATTATCCACTGTCACACTCCCCAGGCCAATCGTGTGCAAATCATAAGGGATATCTTGTGCGCGCAGAATGGATTGCTTCGTGACCCTTGTCCATGTAATGCCATCTGGAGAGGTGGCGTATCCAATGCCGACTTCCCGGGGAGGGAACCCTTTTAGATTATCATAAAACATATGGAACAGACCATCGTGGTAAATCACTGCGCCAGGATCGGTGTACTCACCCGAAAAATCTGTCCCCGTAGCGATAGGGAGAATCGAATTTCCTTCGGCTTCATATAATGAGAATTTTATCGGCGGAGGTTCTGTAGGTGTATCTGTAAGTTGTATGGATGGATCGGTTGATATGGCATTTTGAGGTATGGTTTCACCTGGGGTTGGGGACGCAAAATCAGGTGACACTGCAGGACGGCAGGCCGCGAGCAAAGCAACAATGCTGAAGAGAACAGGGAGGTTTGGGCGCATCTTGTGCTCCATAATTGCAATGAAAGGTGACTGTTGGTATCTCAGCATGAATACATTCCCATCAAAAATTCGGTTCAATTTAGGGATTCCTGATTCTGGCCTGAATAATTTATACACGCCAACGTCGACCCCCCAAACAAAGATACTGACCCTTGGGGTGAGTAAACTGATGAATTGAGTCACTGGGAAATCTTGTTTCCGCTGCACTGATCTTTAATGTACAATGGGGACAGTTGCCCCGCTTGTGGTGATTCAAAAAACGTGGAGTAAAACAATGGCAGAACTTAAACTTATCGAAGCCGTAGAACAGTTCGCCTCTGTCACCTGCAAATTAACTGATGAAGAGTTAGAAATCCCGTGGCAATGGCGTACATTCGATGCCAACATCCGCTTTGCTTTCTTCCAAACATACGAGGACCTGCGCACCCTGGCTGCCAAACTGATATCCCAGCGCACCAGCGGCAGCAAGATGATCTCAACCGCTCAACGTTCACTGGCTCAGTATCATTGCGCCTATCGCAATTTGCAGGCAATTCTGGTCGGCTTGGATGATGAGATATTAGATACCCCCCCGGAAAAAGATCAATGGCCCCTACGTGTCATCCTGGGTCACATCATGGCTGCTGAACGCGAATTCTTCGCACGTACCTGGTTTGCAGTTCAACAATATCGCCAGGAAGGAGAACAGAGTGATGAGCCAGTCGAAATGAGAGGAGAGGAAGTCGAAGAATTTGTTGGCTCTTACGATGAATTCGAGCGTACCATGAATCGGCTTTCATTTGCAGGGATTCTGGCTCTTTATGACTCCTTGCACAAGCGCGTTTTGCGTGAAATTTCGGATATTCGAGGCCTCGAGCTGGAGGCGCCTTCCTTGTGGTGGGAGGGGATTCCGCTCCCCGTGGAGTACCGCCTCCACCGCCTCGATTCCCACCTGCGCCAGCACATCATTCAAATTGAGAAAACCATCGAAGCCGTGACCGAACCTCCCGGCGAGGCCCAACGATTGCTGCGCCTGATCTACGCTGCCCTGGCCGACGTGGAGGGTGTAATCATCGGCGATTGGCTGCTGGGTCAGCGCGAGCAGCAGGAACTGGCCGCGACGATTCAGCAGCGAACGGAAGAGATAAAAGGGATTTTGGCTGGCTAACACATCTCGAGGCGGAAAAATATGCGAGCATCCTTCGAGATGCTCGCATTTCGATTCATCCTATCCAGTTGCTGCAGTCAGGGGGTAGCTTCAGCTGAGGCAGCCGGATCAGGCAGATCTATCTCAATTGGCTGATCTGGCACCTTGAACTTGAACCAGGTCGGAATCACAGTTAGCAGAGCAACAAACGCTGTGATAATGAAAGGCAACCGCGGGCTGAAGCGATCCCACAACTGGGCGCCCACCCAGGGTGCGGGCAGGGAGATCAGGCCCAGGCTGCTGCGAAACATGCCCGTGAAAACCCCGAGCAGCTTTTGCGGCACCACTTTGGATATCAATGATTGATAGGCCGGACTTAGTAACCCCACGCCTACGCCGAAGACAATCCAGGTGACAGCGAAACCAATAAAACCATTGACCTGTAAGAAGATCATGAATGCCCCAAAGACCATCAAAAAGCCTAGGGAGATGGGCACCCGCTCACCATACTTATCAGAGATACGCCCGGAGAGGATTGGAGTGAACATCATTGCGATGGAGAAAATCGAGCCCAGAATTCCGATCTGCTCAACGGTTATTCCTGCAACTTGTTCTAAATAAAGAGGCTGCAACTCACTAGAAAGCCGGAATGCGATATCTCGCACCCCATCGGTTACGAAGATCCACGAGATTACCCCACCTCCGATCAGCAGCGCCCACATCGATTTTAAACTGAGTTTGAAGGAAGAGACGGTCAACTTCGCAGGGGCTTTCTCTTCTGGCGAAGTCATCGTGGTGGCCATCCAAATGCGTAAACCCGCCGCAATAGTATAGAGCACTGCCGAAACCAACAACATCATCTTGAAGCCATACGCACCAGCCAAAAAGCCTCCCAGCGGAGGACCAACCACACCTGTGATCTGATAGATAGTGTCAGTCAGGCCGTAAACCTTACCGCGATTTTTCTCAGTTGAATTCTCGGCTATAAATGCTCCAAAACTCGGACCCACCAGGGCGTAGGGGATCTGCGCAACAGAAATCGCAACCAGCATCCATTGCCATGTAGGCGCCAGTAGGATCGCAGTGTAACCAATCACCCCACCTATGCTGCCAATGGCAATGGCACGTAAACGACCGATCGAATCTGAAACCCAACCCCCAAAAAGCTGTAAGATCAGAATTGCCACGGATGACAAGGTAAAGACCAAACCCACCTGAGTCACGCTAGCCCCGAGTTCAGTCAAATAGATCGGCATCAACATCGGGAACATCGAGCCCGCGATATTGGCGATCACCATGGCGAACATGAACCAGCGCATGATGGGTGTAAGCAAAGGTTGTTTATCGTTTTGAGTCATCCTTATTTATCCCTTTGATATTCCCTTTTCGCAGTTGCCCCCCTCACCCAACAGATTGGGCAGGGGGGCATAATCCAAACTCACTTCAAAAAGTGATTTCTAACGATCTATCTACCAGCCGTATGCTGTACGCGACCTGGCACCCAGACGGGACAACAACTTCATGATTGCTATCGCCAGCAGCAAAACCCACCAGGATGCAGCAATTGGGCCAAAGACTTTCACCCATTGACCACTGTCAAAATAGAAATAGGCGTCTTGGGGGACAGCCACCCAACGTCCTCTGACTTCTTTTACATAATGCGTATCTCGATGCATCGTATCGAAGTCAAAGTACAGATAGTGGAAGTAATCCCTCTCATCCACATCAACCAGAATGGAAAAGTGTAAATCTGGTTTCGGCGTCATCTGCTCGGCATCTGTTTTTAGACCGGTCAATTCTGCATATAGCTGCGAGTCGCCATTTTGTAAAGCTTGCTCCAAGGCAATCGCTACCATACCGGGCGAATTGTATGCTTCCTGATATTCAGAAGCAAAATACGCCTGGTCATAACGGAACAAGGCATGGATTTGTACACCCAATATATAAATGCCAGCGATGATCAAGGGCACCGATACTAAAGCAATCACACGCAATACTTGTGAAGTTTTCACGCGATCCTCACCAAATTGTTTTTGCACGCTCATAACGACCTCCTGAATGTGCATCTAACCACCACACTCTCCTTTAGAGAACGCTGATGTTCGAATTCTTCCAAAGCCAATTGCTTCTTGTACATTCATCTCAGCCTCCTTTCTCTGTACATTCTCCTTGGCTCCACTTGGTATTACTATCGAAGACCACAAAAGGTTTATTTTTCATCGAACAGGTTTCGATAATAATATCAGGAGTTACGCACTCGAAGCGCATTGGGCTGGGAATAGGGGGTGGGGGCGTGGCCCCCACCCCCTATTCCCAGCTACTTTCTCGCCGGACTGCGTACGTCCT
>CAYTKR010000113.1:0-1266 GCA_964438295.1 uncultured Anaerolineales bacterium | reverse complement strand
GACCGGTCTAAAATCTAACGCAACACTATTATACATAGTGTTTAAATAATGTCAATGTTGACTTAATTTTATTACATAATCTATTCAATTAATTAATTTCATTTTGTATTTTTATCAATATATTCAATACTAGCTTAATGCGGCGCAATTTCACCGAAGGAGATATACCTGCGGGAGGTTCCCGGAATACCCTTTCTGGCAAAATTTATCAGCAGAAAATTCCCGCAGGTTATTCGCTCACTGTGCGAGAGTCCACCTAAGTATCAAGTTGGGTATCTTGGAAACACTGTGGGACTATCCAGATTTAGGGAGATCACCCCGACAATTCCTGGAGATACTCTCGATTATCACATCGCTTACGGGTAAAATATCGGCATGCGCTATCATGGAACCGTTATCCGGCCTCCCAGTGAGGCCCATAGCTACATCCTTCAGGTCACGTACGGATGTTCGCACACTTGCTGCACATTCTGCGGCACGTACCTCGACAAACCCTTCCAGCCTCGGCCGATTGACGATGTTTTGGAAGACATCCAAACAGCTAGTCGCGTGATGCCCAAGACCCGCCGTGTTTTCTTGGCCGATGGCGATGCCCTGGTTTTGAACACACGGCGTCTGACTCAGATCCTGACAGCGCTCAATTCAGCCTTTCCCCACCTTGAACGCGTGGCTACGTACGCCAATGCAGGAAACCTGTTGCGCAAGAGCGAAACAGACCTCGAAACACTCGTTCAGCAGGGATTAAGGATAATCTACCTCGGGTTGGAGAGCGGCGATGACGAGATTCTCGCACGCATCCAAAAAGGCGCTTCGGCATCTGAGATGGTCAGCGCTGTTCAGAAAGCCAAGTGGACTGGTTTGCTGGTTTCGATTATCGGCATACTGGGAATTGGAGGCCCAGAGCATTCCAACCGTCACGCCGAGCTGACTGGCCAGGTCGTCAGCCAGATGGACCCTGATTACTTCTCAATGCTGACATTGATGCTCGTCCCAGGCACGAAACTGCACCAGCAATGGCAGTCGGGCGAATTTCAACTAATGAAACCTGAGCAAATGTTAGTTGAGTTGCGCCATGTCATCGAACATACCGCGGACCTCTCTGAATGTGTGTTCCGCACCAATCACGCCTCGAATTATCTACCCCTCAAGGGAACCCTCCCCCAAGACAAAGAACGCTTGTTACAAACTTTGGATGCGGCGTTGAGCATGGGAAAAGACACGCTCCGACCGGAGTCTTGGCGCGGGTTGTGAGAAAGATTTCAAAAA
>CAYTKR010000112.1:0-16133 GCA_964438295.1 uncultured Anaerolineales bacterium | reverse complement strand
TAAGGTTCATCCTGATAATTCTAAATTTGAGATAACTTAGTTTACAGTGTATTTAGCGATTGATAGTAAGTCGCCAACAAATTGGAGGTTCAAATGGCAGCGATAACTCTATTTGGTATCCTATTCTTGTTTTTCTTCCAACTGATCTCCGATTTCGTCGAAGCCATCTATGCATTCGGATTGTTGGGAACCAGCATTCCTCCAGAGCTTGTCAGTGTGCTATTCTTGTTCTCGCCCCTGCTCTTGCTGTTTTTCCGCAAAGGTATCTTCCAACGCTCCCTATGGGTGTTTGGAGGGCTGGTCTTATTCTGCCGCATTCTGACCCCCCTGATGGATACCCGCGGGGTAATGATTCTTTCTGGGATGGGAGTTGGAGCATTCCTGCTCTTTCTTCCAACCTTGATATGGCATCGTCAAACAAAACCAGCTACGCTTGGCGTTGGATTAGCTTTGGGAGTATCTCTATCTGTCCTCTTCAGAACGCTGGGTTCGGGGTTTGATATCTCGCTCAATGGACCTCTAAGTGGAATCGGTGGGATCTTGGCCGTGATTGCCGTCAGCTTGTTGGTCAAAGATCTTGCGGATCCTGTTGATGAGCAGCCCAAAGATGATCAATCGCTTGAGTTTGGCCGACTCTTTGGCGGGAGCATCGGGCTGATGGCTGTGTTGATCCTGCTCTATTTTGCCTTTACTGCTCCCAATGTGATCGCACGTTGGACCGGAGTTAGCTTCTCGTTGATCGTCAGCCTGCTGGTGGTAATGATAGTGGTCTCATCGATCCTTTTCTTCAAAGGCTCTCGCATCTTGAGTTCGATAACCCCAGCGCTTCTGCTTGTTTGGAATCTATGCTTTGTCCTCACCTTGATATTGACGATATTACCACACCAAATCGATTTTCCAGCTGAACCTGGCGGTTATCCTCTCTATGAGCCTGCCATCTCCACGTTGTGGTCTCTGGCACCGATTGCGATGGTCCTGCTCTTCCCTGTGCTCCTGGTGGATTTTCTATTCTTCTATGCAATGCTGGTGGATGGCAAACCAACCCTGCGCGCGTTGGGAGGTAGCTTTGCCCTGGCAAGCGCTTTCTCTCTGGTGATGATTTTTTCCCAGGCTTTTACAACGGTATATGATTATATCCCTGTGGTAGGTCCATTCTTTCGGGGTAAGTTTTGGCTGGTGTTCCTCGTTCTGGGAGCTGTCGTCACATTAGCCGTTTTATCACTCCGAAAATTCTCAAATTTGAATTTGCAAAAGCAAGATTTAGGCGCGTCTACCTCGATTTGGCTCTTCATCTTGATTGGGATTGTTTCGATAGCCGGGATGCGCTGGCGCGCTCCTGACCCCTTTCCCATGCCTGATGAGGTGCGAGAATTGAAGATTCTGACCTATAACATTCAGCAGGGGTACAGCGAATATGGGCAGAAGAACTTCGCGGAGCAGCTTTCTCTGATCCGTAGGATCAATGCGGATGTGATTGGCTTGCAAGAGTCCGATACCAATCGCATCGCTGGTGGCAACGTCGACATCGTCCGCTATTTTGCCGATCGTCTCGATATGTACTCATATTATGGTCCCAAGGTAGTTCCAGGGACCTTTGGGATTGCTTTGCTATCCCGATATCCCATCGAAAATCCGCGCACATTCTACATGTACAGTGAGAGGGAGCAAACGGCCGCCATCGTTGCCCAAATCAGCGTAGGTGGTAAGCCATTCAATATGTATGTCACGCATCTCGGCAATGGTGGCCCGCTCATCCAGCAAGAGAATTTTCTGGCGGAAATTGATGGGAATGACGATGTTATCGCCATGGGCGATTTCAATTTCAACCCCGACAGCGAACAATATCAATTGACCACACTAACTTTGGATGATGCCTGGCTCCTGCGCTGGCCAGACGATGTCGATGACGAAGGTGTTCATCTAGATAAGCGCATCGACCATATCTTCGTCTCCCCCGGAACGCGGATCCATGATGCTCGCTACCTACTCCGCCCCGAATCCGACCATCCAGCAATGGTGGTCGAGATCGAATGGTGATTCGCGACCAGTAATCTCAAAAAGATGGGCCACTAGCCCATCTTTTTGAGATTATTCCACAAATTGCCAGGGGGTCAGGCGGCGTTCCAGCCAGTCCACCGTGAAATATAAACCCAAACCAAGCAGGCTCATGGCAATGATCCCAGCGTACATGGCCGGATAGTCGAAGAGCGTGCTGCCTTTAAAATAGATGTAATATCCCAGACCGCGTTGAGTGGCGAATAGTTCGGCCACATAGAGCACCGCGACTGCTGTTCCCACGGATTGCCTCAGGGCAGTCAATATGGCCGGCAAACTGGCAGGTAAATAGACGAAACGAAAGAGCGCGCGTCGGCCTGCCCCTAAGCTGCGTACACTTTGGATCAACTCCGGTCGTAGCCCCGTTGCCTGATCGCGCACCAATACTAAGATTTGGAAGAATAAAATGATGAAGATGATGAGAATTTTTGGCAGATCGCCGAGGCCAAAAAGTAAGATCAGCACAGGAACCAGCACCACTTTGGGGATGGGGTACAGCAGATAGATCACTGGCGAGAAGATTGCATTCAAACGCGGCGATTGGCCTAAGATCAACCCTGCAGGAGAGGCAAGAACGATGGCTAATCCTGTGCTAGCCACTACGCGCCACAAACTGACCGCGAAGTGCTCAAGCAGATCTCCACCAAGTTCGCGAACGAAGACCACAAGGACATCCAAAGGATCTGGCAAGATGGGTTCATTAACCAGCCAGGCGCTGACTTGCCACAAGGCAACGATGGCGAGAATGGCAAAAAATACGTCGCGGCGTTTCATAGCAAAGTCTCAGGACCCCGGTTCCTCATATGTGAATCCATTTTCGTTCGCAGATCGCGGCACATGGCGACATATTCAGAGCTGTTGCGGAATTCTGGTGAGCCTGCTTTGGGATTGTCGATCACGCGCGGGGTCGTATTGGGTGGTTCCCCCAAGAGCAGAATCTTCTTTCCCAGGATGGCCGCCTCTTCGATGGTGTGGGTAACGATCACCAGGGTTAGCTGTTCCTCGGCCTGTAATTCCAACGTCAACGTTTGCAAATCCTCACGGGTGGGAGCATCCAGCGAGGAGAAAGGTTCGTCCATAAGCAGCAGTTCTGGCTCTAAGGCCAGCGTGCGGGCGATGGCTGTGCGTTGGCGCTGGCCGCCTGAAAGCTGCCCAGGATATTTATCTGCGTGGGGGAGAAGGCGTAAGCGGTCCAACCATGGATCAACATCGAGGGATGGTTGAAAGTCCGCCGGGGCATGGGTTCCATCCGGCCCATAGAATCCACGGATGCGCAGCCCCAGTTGGGCGTTTTCTCGCACCGTGGTCCAGGGCAGTAGCCCATATTCCTGGATGATCAACCCGGTGTGGGGGCGCGGCCGCGTGATCACTAGGTCATCGAACAACACCTGTCCGTCACTGGGAAAGAGCAATCCGGCTAGCAGATAAAGCAAGGTCGATTTCCCACATCCTGATGGACCCAGTACAGCCCAGGTTTCACCGCGCTGAACCCTCCAAGTAAAATCCTTGAAGATGAAAGGTTGATTGCCGTATGCAAAAGTTGCTGAGTCAATCTGGATCATGATTAGGGAATTTTATCCCAAAATACCCCACCGTAGAGAGACCCTAAGGGTTTGCTTCGGATCGAGACCAAATGCGTATTTGATTTGGATTGAGTTCCGCGTAAACCTGGTGCAAGATTAAACCCTTAGGGTCTAATTGATTTATGGCAAGTACTCAGCTGTAACGGAGTCCTGATAATCTACATTGTTTTCCAACAACCCTTTTGCCAGTGCCCAATCGACGGCGTCATCCCACTGAGCCTGAGATGGCACACTTGCAATGGGGAAGGGATTAACCTGGTAGGATCCCATCAGAGGTGGTGGCACAAGCCCTTGTTCAGCCATCAGGTCAGCATACTGAGAAGGATCAGCATTGATCTTTTCAACTGCCTGCTCGATGGCAGCCAGAAAGCTCTCGATTGCCTCCGGGTGAGCGTCGATGGTCTCCTTGCGGAAAGTCAGGACACTGAAGCCAAATTCAGGATGGCTGGTATCATCGATGATCACCGTTGCCCCGCCTCCTAGGGCAAGAGAAGAGGCTGGGTCGGGTAGCATGGCTGCTTTCATCTCGCCGGAACCGAGTAACGCCAGGCGATCAGGGATCTTGGGTACTGCGATGGTTGCGATTTCCTCGGTGGTAAAGCCTTCTGTCTCTAAGAGCCGGTCGGTGAGGTATTCGATAATGGTACCTTCAGAGATACCGATCTCGACGCCTTTCAGGTCTTCTACACTGCTGATGCCGCTGTCGGCTGAGGCCAGGATGCGAAATATGGGTGCGTCACCAGTAGCCGCGCGAGCCGTGCGCACGATCTGTACCTGGACTTCATTCTTGTTGTAGAACAGGGTCGATACAACCTCGTTGAGCATACCATCTGCTTCGCCCGCGATCACAATTGAATCTCGTTCTGGTGCTGAAGAGACGGGAATGATCTCAATACTAATGCCTTGTTCATCGAAAAGCCCCTCGTGGGCAGCCACATGCACAGGGAGCGTGTCAAGAACGGGTAACAAGGCTAATTTCAGCGTAACCGGTTCAGCCGCCGATGGCGCACAAGCGCCCAAGATCAGACCTACGAAGATAGTAAGCGAGAAAAATTTAATAAGAATAATTGGTTTGTTCATAATGAATCCTTTATTCGAGAATCGAAAGGCAGATTTATTCTTCTAGTTGATGGATTTTTTCCTCAGCGATCCCGATGCTGCGTAGTAATAGTGTTCGCAGGGCTGGCAAAGCGCGCTCGGGATCAGGTTCGCCAGCGTAAATCCACCTCAAGATGACTTCATTGAGTGCGCCCATCCAGACGTGCGCCGCGATTTCGGTGTCCAACGACGGAATGCTGCCATCAGTAACAGCCTGATCGAGATATTCTTGGATGATTCCAGCAAAGCGATCATTGATCTCTCGTCGCTTTGTCTCAAACGTCTCGCCTAATCCTACAGCTTGGACGAGGGCGATTTTTGCCAAAGTGCGGTGCTGGCCGAAGGTTTGCACGCAGATCTTTAGCGCGGCATCAACTCGCTGGAGACCATGTTCTTCTTTCTCGATCACATTTTTCAAACGGCTTTCGAGCAGATCTGCAAATTTATCGATCAGTGCGAAGAAAATGTAGTTCTTGCTGGGAAAGTGATGGTACACAGCGCCCTTGGAAGACTGGGAGACAGCCACAATTTCATCCATGCGTGCTTCATGATAGCCTTTGCTCGCGAAAACATCGGCGGCAGCATCGAGGATGCGCTGGCGGGTGGATTTATCGGTTTCAGTCATGAGTCTCCTCGCGGCAGACCGACTGGTCGGTCTGATTGCTTAGGATATCATCTGGATGCTGATTTGTCAAAGATGAATTTTGGAATAGAAAAATAGAAACTGGCGTTTCAATGCGACGCCAGTTTCTATTTTTCGCCATTTTCCCTTTCAACGGGTTAGTCGGCGGTATTTGATGCGTTTGGGCGTGTCGGCATCTCTGCCCAACCTATCGCGGCGGGCTGTTTCGTAATCGGACCAGTTGCCTTCGAACCACTCCAGGTGGCTGTCGCCTTCGAAGGCCAAGATGTGGGTGGCGATCCGGTCCAGGAACCAGCGGTCGTGCGAGACTACTATGGCACAGCCTGCAAAATTCTCTAGAGCTTCTTCCAATGAGCGTAGGGTATTGACGTCCAGGTCGTTGGTCGGCTCGTCGAGCAAGATCACATTGGCGGCTTCCTTGAGGATCTTTGCCAGGTGGACACGATTGCGTTCACCCCCGGATAAATCCTTGACTTTTTTCTGCTGATCGCTGCCCAAGAAATTGAACGATGCTACATAGGCGCGTGAGTTGCGTTTGCGTCCACCTAGTTGGATGAATTCCTCCCCGCTGCTAATCTCTTCCCAAACGGTTTTTTTCCCATCTAGCGTATCCCGAGACTGATCGACATAGCCTAATTGAACCGTCCCCCCTACTTTCACTGTGCCAGTGTTGGGTTGCTCTTGCTCAGTGATCAGGCGCAGCAGCGAAGTCTTCCCAGCACCATTGGGTCCAATGATCCCGACGATACTTCCGGGTGGGATGCTGCGGGTGAAATCGTCGAACAGCAGCCGCTCATCGTAGCCTTTGCTGAGCTGCTCGAACTCGATCACTAAATCGCCCAGGCGCGGTCCAGGCGGGATGTAGATTTCTAAATCCTCACGGCGGGATTCATACTCTTGAGAAAGCAGACGTTCGTAGGCGGTGTAGCGGGCTTTGCCTTTGGCGTGCCGGGCTTTCGGCGCCATGCGGATCCATTCCAGCTCACGCTCCAGGGTTTTGATGCGCTTATCTTCGGCTTTCTCCTCGACGCGCAGGCGCTCTTGTTTTTGCTCCAGCCAGGATGAATAATTGCCTCTCCAAGGAATGCCATGGCCGCGGTCCAGTTCCAATATCCAGCCGGCGACATTATCCAGGAAATAGCGGTCGTGAGTAACAGCGATAACGGTGCCCGGATATTCTTGTAAGTGTCGTTCTAGCCAGGCGACCGATTCGGTATCGAGATGATTAGTCGGTTCGTCCAATAGCAGGATGTCGGGTTCAGTCAGCAGCAGGCGCGTCAACGCAACCCTGCGGCGTTCTCCACCTGAAAGCACAGAGACAGAAGTTTCCGGGGGTGGGCAACGTAATGCCTCCATGGCCATATCCAGGCGGCTGTCCAAATCCCATGCGTTATGTTGATCGAGCCATTCTTGCAGCCGTGATTGTTCGGCAATCAGGGCATCAAAGTCGGCGTCAGGATCAGTAAATTTTTCGTTGATTTCGTCGAAAGCTTTGATGTTATCGATGATCTGTTGGACAGCTTCCTCGACGATCTCTTTGACCGTTTTTTCTTGGTCCAGAGAGGGTTCCTGTTCCAATAAGCCAACACTATAGCCAGGGGAGAAAACTACCTCGCCATCGTAACCATCATCTATGCCAGCGATGATGCGCAGCAACGTACTTTTGCCAGATCCATTCAATCCCACAACACCGATCTTGGCGCCGTAATAGAAACCGAGAGAAATATCGCGGATGACTTCTTTGTTGCTGGGTGGGAAACGGCGGTTGACCCGCACCATGGAGAAAATGACTTTTTGATCGTTCATTGAATTACCTCGATTAATGAATGTCAGGATTTTATCATCCCTGACGAAAATGAAGGAGCCCAGCTTCTTGGCTCTCTGGGATTCGTTGTAAGACTTTCCAGATATAGGGGTGAGTGGGGTGCTCCTTTCCCCACTCACCCCTATTTCTGGCGGATCACTCCAGTAATTTCTACATATCCTTTATAATTCACCTTGAGATGAGATCTATCGATCAACAAAAATTGGATAAAGCCAGGCTGCTCGTTGATCGTTTGGAGCGGCTTTCTGCGGATTCGATCTGGGCGCACCGGGCCAGCGGCGTGCGGGCCTCACTGCATAAGACATTGACCGAATGGGATGAACCCCAGGATCAAAATCTATTGGATGCACTGATCGAGATGGGTTTTGATATTCTGCACAGGGCTGCGCAAGAAGTACCTGACCCTGATGAGGGTTATTTGAGGCCCAAGTGAATCTTTTTGCTGGAAAGTATGAGATATTGATGATCAAATCACAGTTAGTAGAGACGCGGCATGCTGCGTCTCTACAGAAACCAAAGCCGGGTTCGTTGTCGGCGATTATTCGATTCTACAAATCTGCCGTAACACGTTGGTCGCGCCAAAATGGTCACCCTTCCTTTACTTGGCAAGCGCGTTTTTATGACCACATCATACGCAATGATAAATACCTGCCCGAAATTCGCAATTACATCATTGATAATCCACTCAAGTGGGAACTCGGTCGCGAGAATCCCAAGAATATGCTAGGTGAAAAACTATGACGCTCCGCAATTATTTGGAAAGGATAGATTCCGAAGGCCGCCTAGTACACATCACCGAGCCGATCTCTAAAACTTATGAGATCGCCGCCGTACTCAAAGAATTGGAACCCCATCCAGTGATCTTCGAGAATGTAATTGAGTCTGACTATCGCGTGATGGGCAACATCTTTTGCACCAAGGCCGATTTTGCAGGTTATTTTGGGATTTCCGTCGCAGAGATCATTCCCATGCTGACTGAAGCAATTGAAAACCCCTCACCCCTAACCCCTCTCCCATTGGGAGAGGGGCGAAGGAGTGAGGGCATTGCGCCCTGCCAGGAAGTGGTTCATTTAAACCCCGACTTGAACTCTCTTCCCATCCCTCTGCATTTCGAAGGCGATGGCGGTCCTTATATCACCGCCGGGGTCTTTGTGGCCAAACATCCCGAATACGGGCAGAATTTAGACTATCACCGTTGTATGCAGTTTTCACCAACCGAGATGGCAATTCGAGTGGTCAGAGGACGGCATTTCCACAGATTTCTTGATGATCTGGGGCAGGTGGACGTGGCTGTATGCATTGGGAATGCACCCAATGTGCTGGCAGCCGGCGCAATATCTGTGGAAATCGGCGTTGATGAACTAACAATAGCAAACGCCTTAACGCCACTCCGGTTGGCCAAAGCCAAAACTGTGGATTTGATGATTCCTGCAGAGGTAGAGTTCGTGCTGGAAGGCACTGTCTACCGGGATCGCACTCACGCAGAGGGTCCCTTTGTTGATCTGACGGAAACCCAAGATGTGATTCGGCAAGAGCCGGTTTTCGAGGTCAAGGCGATTACCCACCGCAATGACCCCATCTGGCAGGCGCTGCTCCCAGGCGCTTTGGAGCACAAATTGTTGATGGGGATGCCACGCGAGCCAACCATCTTCCGCAGCGTAAATGAAGTCGTCAAGTGCAAGGATGTGAATATCAACCCTGGGGGCTGTTCCTGGCTGCACGCCATTGTAAAGATCGACAAGCAGCACGAGGACGATGGTAAGAAGGCTATTCAGGCTGCCTTTACTGGACACCGTTCGTGTAAACATGTCTTTGTTGTGGATGAAGACATCGATATCTATGACCCACTGCAGGTGGAGTGGGCTATGGCGACGCGCTTTCAAGGTGATCGTGATCTGGTGGAGATGGAGAAAGAACCTGGCTCTAGCCTGGATCCCAGCGCAGAGCCAGGCTCCAAATTGACCACCAAGCTGGGCTTCGATTTGACCGCACCCGTAGGTGAAGCACGTAAAGGCTATGAGAAAGTCCAATACCCAGATGTGGATACTGGACGATTTACTATGTAGAGACGTAACATGCTGCGTCTCTATAGTGAGGTGGAATTGAAAATTAACACTGAACAACAAGCCATGTTGGACGGGGCACACGGACGCGCCACCCAGAAGGCTATGGAAATATTGACAGCCCTGAGTACCATCTATGGGGCAGAGCGATTGATGCCCGTGACCTCGGTGCAGATATCTGGGGTGAGTTATGCTAACCTCGGGGAAGCCGGCCTAGAATTTCTCTCTGAGATGGCTGAGGGTGGCGGCCGCGCCCAGGTGTTGACCACGCTCAACCCGGCTGGAATGGATATCGAGAATTGGCAAGTTCTGGGAATCGACCCGGAATTTGCTGAGAACCAACAGAGGGTATTGGCTGCCTTCGAAGGCATGAATATCATCACCACGGCTACCTGCACTCCCTATTTGATCGGTAACACACCCCATTACGGTGAGCATATTGCCTGGGCTGAGTCCAGCGCCGTGGCGTATGCCAACTCGGTGCTGGGGGCGCGCACCAACCGCGAGGGCGGTCCCAGTGCTCTAGCAGCTTCTTTGACCGGCTTGACCCCTGAGTACGGTTTTCACTTGGAAGAAAATCGTCAGCCTACCCTCACTGTCCAGGTCGAAGGCGCTATAGGAGAAAATTCAGAGTTTGGAGCTTTAGGGAAATCGCTTGGCGTGCATTTGGAAAAAATTGGTGGGAGGCGCGTGCCTTACATACGTGGGATCGAGTCAGCCTCGGTTGAAAACTTGAAATCTTTTTGCGCAAGTCTGGCTACCTATGGGGGCGTGGCCCTGTTCCATATGGAAGGCATCACCCCCGAGGCGAGCCAGATCATCCCGCCTGGGGAGCAGATTCTTCTCAAGGCTGAGGATATCCGTAATGCCCGCGAATCCTTGATCGACGCGCAATCAAAAGAGATTGATTTTGTCAGCTTGGGTTGCCCGCATTTATCGATCAAAGAAATTGCCCGGATTGCAGACCTGTTAGATGGAAAACAAGTCACTAAGGAGTTTTGGATCACCACGGCCCGTCCCACCAAAGAGATCGCTGACCGCATGGGCTACACCGCGCAGATCGAGGCTGCCGGGGCGAGATTCGCCGCCGATACCTGCTGCGTAGTTGCGCCTATCAAAGGGCGCTTTACGAGCCTGGCCACGGACAGTGCGAAAGCTTGCTATTATGCATATGCCAAGAATAAGTTCAAGACGGCATTACTCCCTTTTGATGAAGTGGTCATGGAGGCATTGAAATAGTATTATGAGCAAATCTGGATAGGTGCTTGTCCCCTCATATAAAAAAGACTACAATAGGTACGCAGATAACTCAGGAGTCCGCTATGATTGTGCCTTTTGGCCCCATTCTGGTTGTAGAAGACGTGCCTCATATCCTAGAACTGCTGGCGGTGACTTTGCGGTTCAAGGGATATCCCGTTGTGACTGCATCCAATGGGGAAGAGGCCCTGGAGATGATTGCCAAGGAGAAGCCAGCCCTGGTGATCACCGATATCTTGATGCCGCGTATGGATGGGTTTTCCTTGATGCACAGTTTGCGAAACAATCCCAAAACCCAACGCATCCCGGTAATCTTTTTATCAGCGACATATATTACTCCTGAAGACAGAGATTTTGCATTGAAACTAGGCGCTGTGCGTTTCCTTGAAAAACCAGTCGATACGCCAGAATTCCTGTTGACTGTTGCGGAAATCCTTACCCAAGGACCACCGTCAATACCGCCTCCCATGAGTGAGAACGATTTCTACCGCGAATACCTGGAGCGGCTGGAGAACAAACTGCGGCACAAAAGCCAGCAAATCACGCGCACTGAGCGTTTATTAGAGACACTTCCTGATGAACAGAAACCAGCCTTTGAGGCGATATTGAAAGAAGCGCGTGCTCACCGTTCAGAGATCCAAGATGAGCTGGACGAGCTTTATAAAATCCTTGCCCAGGGCAGCGATGGGGTGTAAATAAGCATATCCAGGACGAAAATATCTAGGAAATCGAGCCTCCCGTTTCGATGGTTGATGACGGGGGGTTTATTTATGAGACAACGATGCAACCTATATTATCTGATCTGATAGAAATGGCTCGCCAGGCTGGCGAAATACTTCGTAAAGGCTTCGGAGAGGAGATCCTGGTCGAGCGAAAAGGTGAAATTGACCTGGTCACCGAGATGGACCGCCACTCAGAGGCGTATCTGCTAGACGAACTTGGCAGGCGATATCCGGGCCACCAGGTAGAGACCGAGGAGAGCAGCGGAATAGCGGGCGATGACAGCCATATCTGGTATATCGACCCCCTGGATGGTACCGTCAATTACGCACATGGCATCCCCATCTACTCGGTGTCGATTGCCTACGCCCGAGGGAATGAATTAACTTTGGGTGTGGTTTATGATCCCATGCGGGACGAATGCTTTTATGCTCAACGTGGTGATGGAGCCTGGTTGAACGGACGGCCTTTGCACGTGTCCTCTGCACCCAATCTTGAGTCTAGCCTCCTGGTGACCGGTTTCTACTATGACACTTGGACAAATCCAGATAATAACCTGGATCACTTTAGCAATTTCATGATGAGGTCGCAAGGAGTTCGTCGATTTGGTTCAGCAGCTATCGACCTATGCTATGTGGCCGCAGGGCGCTTTGATGGCTATTGGGAATTGCGCTTGAATCACTATGACTTGGCAGCGGGCACTTTGATCGTGCAGGAAGCAGGCGGCAGGGTTTCGAACATCTACGGCGATGCTGACTATTTTCGTCGACCATATTCTGTGGTGGCGGCGAACCCGTCGCTGCACCCTAAGATGATCGCTGTGCTGAATAAAAGCAATTAGGATCTTCAGGAAAGGCTGGGGTGATCCCCGGGATATAGGGGTGAGTGGTATGTTCCGCACTCACCCCTATATCTGGATGGTCCTACGCTTTTTTCAGTCTGTAGAAATACGTTCTGGGCAAACCGGCACTTCTCCGGTATTCTCATTGGCGTTTACAATCAATCCTAAATATGGTGATGGATCCAGGGTGTTTTGGATCTTGAGTTCGTTTCGAAAGCGACCCTGGCCGTCGTCCAGAACAATTGAAAAGTGTAGGTGCACGCCTGTCGGATTGTTAGGATCGCCAGAGTAATCGCCCTGATAGCCGAGCAGAGTGCCAGCTTCGACAAACACTTCAGTTGTGCCAGGGGGAAAATCTGGTTCGATAAACGAAGTCCCATCTCGGTCAGCAAGATGGGTGTAATAGATCCAGATTTGGCGTGCGGGGTTGAGTGGATCGCTGGGGATACGGATGATCAGAGATGATTTCCAGTCGGACAGACGGGTCAGATAGCCATCGTAAGCTGCATAGACCGGTGTGATACCTGAATCGTAACCCCCAAAAATATCCAAGCCTTGGTGGCGGTGCCCTGGACGAAAGGAGTCATCCCATAAGAAGCCGATATATCCCGTAGTGGGCATTTGGAAAGGAGCATCCCCGCAGCGCTCGCCAGCGGTGATTGCCCAATCGGAATGCCCTTCAGGGTCTCTCATCCAACTAAAAAAGCGCGTAGTTCGTTCCCCACTGCGTTGATACCATCTGTAGGCGAAATATCCAAATACGATCGCCAATATGAAAAATACCGATAAAATGATCCGTAACAACGGACGCGTTGTTGTTGATTTCATAAGGTTGTAATTTTTCTAGGAATTACTGGGGTGATCCCCCAGAATTACGATGGCCTATTGTGCAGATCGATGATCTCTGCACCCGTTATTTTCAAAATGTCTTGTGGATTGAGGCGTGTCAGAGCGTTATGCGCGCCGCCTCCAGCATAGCATTCGTCGTGTTCGAGAACGCGTGGGTCCATGAGAGAGCGAATGGGTTGAGGGTGTCCGAATGGCGGGACCGTCCCAACAGGGTATCCAGTAGTCTCCAAAACGATCTCAGCATTGGCCAGCTTGACCTGTTTGCGCCCTACGCCAAACACCGCAGCTATTGCCCGGCGTTCGATCAACTGCGTCCCACAAGCCATAGCGATCACCTTCTCATCTCGGACGGTGAAGAGCACAGATTTGACAATCTGATCGGGATGCGTGCCGACGACCTTTGCAGCCACCTCTACCGTGGGAGTGGGCTCATCCAGGAAGACGATCTCTCCATCGATACTGTTTTTCTCCATGAAAGCTTGTAGATCACTGGGTTTCAACATTGGTTTTAGCCTCCCTGTATTTTCGAAGATTCTCGATATCGTCCTCTTTGTGCTCCGCGACTAACAAAGTCATTTGCCCTTCGGAAACCTTTTGCAAAAGGTAACCTGCCAGTCGGCCTTGGGGGGATCCAAGCGCGTTATCGAGCGAGCCCTGGCTTTCGAAGTATAGTTCATGGATCATACGAATATCCTGGTCACCGTAAAGACTGGCTTGCACGCGGATTGTCGCTTCACGCAAGAGACCGGGCATCTGTTCTGCATGATGGAGAAAATCCGGCCAACCCTCGTTGAATTCCATGGTGTCCGCTATAGGACCGATAAGGATGATCAATTTTTGCATCTGCTGGTTCCTCCAATAACTGCTCAATTATACCCGTCTCATAGTCTCCCTGGGGTACACGTGGTCGGTTCTCCAGGAATTGCCTGGATAGTCCCCCGACGTTTCCCGGAGAGCCGTACCTCGACATATGGGGACTTAGGGAATGTGTGATACCATTGGGCAGGCTAAACATCTTCGGAGTTCTCAATGTCCGTATATGAATCATCTTTGCTAAAATCCTTCTTAGATCACCCTGTTGTCTCCCGGATTCGGCGTAATCACGGTTTAGAGCATGCTACGCTACATGTCTTGGCTGAAAGAAATTCTGCGCGCAGCATGGGGGGGCATTCCAACCCAACTGGCTTCTGGTTAGTGGGAGATATCCCTACCCGGGATGTACAGGAAGCTGTCCATGAGGCTTTGCAGCGTTTGCGAGATGGTGATCGCCATCTGGCTATACATTCTGGGTGCGGGACGAATTTCGCGACCGCAGGCACTATGGCCGGTTTGGCGAGCGTGATGGGCATGTGGGGAGTTGGCGCCCGCAAACGAGATAAGCTCGAGCGTCTACCGCTGGTCGCTACCCTTGCAACCCTGGCTTTGATTTTGGCACAGCCATTTGGAATGTTTCTACAAAAACATGTCACTACTTCTGGGGATCCTGGGAATTTGGAAATCGTCGAGATTTCACTCGCTCAACGAGGACGGATGAAGGCCCACCGCGTCGTCACTCGGGGGTGATCATGGCTGAAAAACCCGTCATTTATATCCTACACGGCGATGATGAGTACGCCATCTCCCAATTCATCTCCAATATGGAAGCCAAACTGGGAGATCCATCCACAGCAGGATTGAATATCACCCAATTTGAAAAGGGCTCATTGCCGCTGGAAGAAATTACGGCTGTTGTGCAATCAATGCCCTTTCTGGCTGAGCGACGCCTGGTTGTTTTACACGACCCGCTTACGGGGATGCAAAGCGCAAATGTGCGCCAACAATTCAAGACATTATTGGCGCAGGTACCCCCTACGACAGCTTTAGTACTCGCTATTAACAGACCCTTGATCCCCCATCGAGATCGGCGCAGAGGCAAACAACACTGGCTACAAAAGTGGGCTCAAGAACATGAAGGCCGCGTTTATGAGAAAGAACTCTTCCTTGCCCGAGGTCCAGAGTTGGTACGCTGGATCCAAAATCAAGCCATAGAAGAGGGAGGAGAGATCACCTCGGAGGCTGCGGCTTTACTGGCCAACCTGGTAGATGAAGATCCCCGAATTGCCGTGCAGGAGATCGATAAGCTGCTGGCCTACGTGAACTACAGCCGTCCAGTAGAACCTGATGATGTGGAGTATTTGGTAGCCTACGTTGGGGGCGGGGATGTTTTTGCCATGGTCGATGCGTTGGGCGAAGGGAACGGTCAAAAAGCGCTGCGGATGCTGCACCAGCTTATTGCGGATGATGACCCCCTGCGTCTTTTTGGCATGATCGTGCGCCAGTTCCGACTATTACTGCTAACTCGTGAACTGATGGATTTAGGATATCGAGAAGATGAGATCGCCCGCCAGTTAAGAACTTATCCATTTGTGGTTCGTAAGCTGATCCCGCAAACGCGCAATTTCTCCATTGAGTCCCTTGAAGATATTTTCCGGCGCTTATTGGATATGGATGAAGCGATCAAGACAGGCAAAATCGAGGGGGAGGTGGCTTTGGATACGCTGGTCACTGCCTTAACGGTTTAAATCGCAAGACCCCAAGGTGGGTCCGAGAAGCTCCATGCTGGAGTGAGGAGGAATCCTTGGGGTCTTACTATGGAGAAGTGGAAATATCACCGGCTGGGCAGGCCTTATTGGTGATTGATCCCTAACCAGAAATGATTTGGCAAGAGCGACTTTGATGTCCGCAACTCGACTCCTGCAGTTTTATGGGTTTTGCTATTTTTGGCTTTGCTGGCCCTTCTAGGCTTCTTGCCATTTGTAGATAACATCGACGGATGCACAAAACACAGGTTGGGGGATTGACCGTATTTCTTCTGATAGTAGCTTGCTGCTCGCTTGACCTTAACATCCAGGTCGGCGGACTTATCGTTATCGAACCAAAGCATACCTACATCCATATGAACCTCCTGAATGATGACCTGAGGGTTTATTGCGGCCGTCCCGAAATAGATGTGTTTTTCGTATGCTGAATGCTAATACGAAGAGCAAAATGATTGGGCAAAAACCCTCTAGGTCTTTAGAACTTATGTTCTAAATAATAGCACAAGAACGGATGTTCTACAAGGGTTCAGGAAATTTTTTAAGGTACGAATTGACAACTCAGGCTAAATTTTGATCTTCTAGAAATGTTGGGATGATTCTCCAGATTTAAGGGTAAGCGG
>CAYTKR010000111.1:0-16241 GCA_964438295.1 uncultured Anaerolineales bacterium | reverse complement strand
GTGGGGGCGAAGCCCCCACCCCCTATTCCCAGCAAACCACACTTCAAGTGTGTTACTCCTATATCTTTGTAAGATTACTCAATATACCCTAGGGCTCTAAGTCTTTCTTGGACGTGATCCTCGTGCAAGTTACTGGGTTGTGCCGTAGCGCCCACTGGGGACCTTGAAAAAGCCCAGGACAAACAGCGATCTAATTCAACCCCCAAATTTTCTAGATGGTCGCTATTTTCGCGCAACACAGAGTTCTCGCTAGGATCATCCGCCAAGTTGAAGAGTATGTCGGCAATGTTTTCCACGCGCATCAATTTGTAGACATCATCGTAGAGCGCCCAATGGGTGGCATTGCAGTTGAATTCATCCATGGTAGCTGGCTCGTGTTTCTCGATGATGGTGACCAAATTCATGGATGGATACCCCTCGCTAAATACTCGTCTGGGAGCGGCAGCTTCTTGAAGGTGGCGAGCTTTCAAGCTGAGCTCGTTAGTTTTAATGATGCCTGCATATGAAGTCTCAATTTCATCAACGCCAGCAGCCTGCATAGCGGTATGGAACGTGTAGGTCGTTGAAACGGGCTCGCTGATGCGCTCCTCCTGAGTTTGCCTGGGGAAGCGAATCAGCAAAGGCACATGGATCAACTCCTGGTATACCCCCAGCCCATGGCCCATGAGGTTGTGCTCGCCCAGCATTTCGCCGTGATCGGCGACAACGATCACCATGGTATTTTCCCGGATTTCAGGTTCGTTTAGGGTAGCCAATAGTTGCCCTAAGAGATGATCTTGATAAGCGACTTCCGCATCGTACATTTCGCTCAGAGTTTGGGCCTCTAAATCAGTGTAAGGTTCCTTCATGGGTAAAAGCCAGTGGAATGCGCGAGTGTTGTAATCGCGCATGAACCGGGCAGCTTCAGGTTCGTCCTTAACAATAGATGCGAATTCTTTGATGAACCTGTCTGGAGGAGTATATGGAAGGTGTGTGCCCATTAAGTTTAGGAAGGCGAATTGGGGTTGCGAACCTTCGTCCACTTGCCCGCGGAAGTAGCGCTCGGTGTCTCTGATCGCGGCTGCCCCATCCCCCTTGAAGTTGGCGTAGCGCGTCCACAGGGACACCAGCCTGGGATTGAGGATGAATTGGAAGACGGATGGTGAGCCAGCAACTGCTTGCTGAATCGGCGTAGCTATTCCTTCGAGTGCCTTACGATAGCCATCACGTAAAGAGTTGAACACCTTCAAAGGCAAGTAGCCATTATCCATCGGCGTAGATTGGATTGCCCCACCATAGTTGTAGAATTGATCGAAGCCCCTTCGCAAGCCATTTTCTAGCACACCCACCAGGGGGTTATTGCAGAATCCTATCGTCTGGTATCCCTCGAATTTTAAGTATTTAGCCAGGGTTGTGAAATCTTCGCTGAGCGCGCTGCTGGCCTGGACGGTTTGGTGGGTGCTGGGGAATTCTCCACTGAACATGGATGCATGGGAAGGAATGGTCCATTGCGCGGGGGCGATGGCGTTCTCGTAAAGGGTAGCAGTCCTGGCAAACTTATCGAGATTAGGGGAGGTGCCTCGCGAATAGCCGTAGCAGCCAAGTCGATCAACACGGTGAGTATCTAAGACAATAAAGACGATGTGAGGTTTTTGTTTCGACATAGTTTAGAAGTTAAAGGCACCCAGAGCGAACAGTGCAACCACGATTCCGATCCCAAGCAGGCATCCTGCGACCATTTCGGCGATGGTATGCCTCTTTAAGAAATAACGCACATAAAAGGTGAGCGCAACGAGGGGCAAGATGGCCAAGCCAGCGGCAATGTTGAAGCCCACTCCAGCAAACGCCGCGATGGTAGTAATGCTGGTTGTGTGGGCGCTTATCAACCAGCGGGCGTTGATGATTGCCAACAACGTGATGGCGCTGATATTTGTGAGGATGAAGGTGAGCAAGAGGGGCGAACTGCTCAGCGATCGCAGCATGAAATAAGCTACGCCTGCACCGCTGATCCCAATCAAGTAAGGTATATGCCGGTCACTTTGCTTGCTGATATGTAGATCATCGATCTGTCCGCTTTTCAACAAGTAAACGATGTAGAGAATCGGCACCAAAGTAGATAGGAATCCAAAGATTGCCGCGTGAAGCGAGCCTTGTAGAAACGGTAGTTCGGTCCAGGCAATGATGAAGCCGGCGATTGCAAATGTGCTGGGAGGGCTGAAGATGTTGGAATACATCCGGGCGATCCGTACAGCCAAGCTGGTGTTATTGGGATTGGCGTCAAGTGGGTTGCGGGCCATAGTGATTGGGATTCCAATGGATGGGAACCGAATGATTTTACCACGAACGTTCCAGGTGAATCTTTCAAATCAGGACAGATTTGGTATAATTAACTGTTGGAACGTTAATTTATTGTGATATATGTGACGCCGGGCTTCGCCCGGTGTTGTTATGTTAGATTGCATCAAGAAGATTAAAGATCGTGGGAGCCATTTTTCAGTGTGAGTGGTGGAGGTTGAAGTGTCGGATAACGAGGATGTCCGCCCCAATTTCAGCAACAAAATTGGCGTTGGAATTGCCATCGGAGTTGCCATAGGAGCCGCTGTGGGTGTGGCAACGGGTACTATCGCGGTCGGTGTTGGCGTCGGCATCGGTGTGGGCGTGTTGATTGGCACCCTTCTCGACCGAAACCAGCAATGATCTACATATTCGAAGGAAATAGCCAAATGGAAAAGAAAGAACACCTAGATTTATATCATCAAATGGTGCTTATTCGTCGGGTCGAAGAACGCGCTGCCGAACTCTACCAGCAGGGCAAGATTGGCGGATTTTTGCACCTCTACATCGGGCAAGAGGCAGTCAGCACCGGCCTGGTTGCCGCGCGTCAACCCCAGGATCGAGTCATCACTGCCTACCGTGACCATGGTGTAGCGATCAATGTGGGAATCTCCGCCAATGAAGTTATGGCAGAGTTATTGGGGAAATCCACGGGAATTTCCAAGGGCAAAGGCGGTTCGATGCACATGGCCGATGTGGAAAAGAACTTCTGGGGCGGGCATGCCATAGTGGGCGCACACTTACCCATCGCCGCGGGCATGGCTTTGGGAGATCAATATTCTGGCACCGATGGCGTCACGATCTGCATGTTTGGAGACGGTGCGACCAACATCGGCTTCTTCCATGAAGGCGTCAACCTCTCAGCGGTTTGGGATCTGCCTGTTTTGTGGGTGTGTGAGAACAATCAATATGGAATGGGGACGACTATCGAACGCGCCTCAGCCGTTTCCGAGATCAGGCAAAAGGCCGAGGGCTATGGGATCCCCAACGAGCGCGTCGATGGCATGGATTTGATGGTCGTGCGCGAAGTGACCTTGAAAGCGCTGGAATACATCCGCAGTGGAAAGGGCCCTTATTTCTTGGAGATAATGACCTATCGCTATCGCGGCCACTCCATGGGAGATCCCGAGCGTTACCGGGAGTCAGGCGAAGTCAAGAAGTGGCAAGAAAATGATCCCATTGGCATCTACCGGACCTACCTGAAGAAAGAGAAGATCGCCAAGGAAGCTGAGCTAGACGATATTGACGCGAGCGTCGAAGACGAAGTCCAGGCTGCGGTTCAATTTGCAGAATCCAGCCCAGAGCCGGAACCTGAAGAACTGTTCACCGACGTTTATGCAAACTAACTGGACACGGATTTGACCAATTGGGCGAGCATGCCCCTGAATGAGAAAGAATTATGTCTAAACCAATAACTATGCGGGAAGCAATTTCGCAAGCCATCTGGGAAGAGATGGAGCGCGATGAGAAAGTGTTCATCATGGGAGAAGAGGTGGGGGTTTGGGGTGGAACCTATGCTGTGACTAAAGGATTTTACGATCATTTTGGCCCCAAGCGAGTGCGCGATACCCCGATTGCTGAGGCTGCCATCGTAGGTGGTGGCATCGGAGCGGCCATGGTGGGATTACGGCCGATCGCCGAATTGATGACCATCAACTTTGCCTTCGTGGCGATGGACCATATCGTCAATGAGGCCGCCAAGATGCGCTATATGTTCGGCGGGCAGATGTCCGTGCCGCTGGTGATCCGGGCAGTGGGCGGTGGTGGCCGTCAATTAGGCGCTACCCATTCCCAAACGCCAGACGCGATCTTTGCTCATTTTCCTGGCTTGAAGGTCGTTGCCCCCGGCACCCCGTATGATGCCAAAGGGTTGTTGAAGTCCGCGATTCGCTCTGATGACCCGGTGATGTTCATCGAACATGCCACCCTTTACCAGAGGCGTGGTGAAGTTCCGGATGAAGATTTCACCGTTCCGATCGGCAAATCCAAGATCCAACGACCGGGTCGCGATGTAACCATTGTGACCTATAGCAAAATGTTGGAAATTTCTACAAAGGCCGCTGACCAATTAGCCAAAGAAGGTATCGAGGCAGAAATTGTCGACCTGCGCACCTTGCGCCCCCTGGACATGGAGCCGGTATTAGAATCTTTCCGGCGCACCAACCGGGCTGTGATCGTCGAGGAGGGCTGGCGATCCTACGGGGTTGGCTCCGAAATCTCGGCCCGAATTTATGAAGAGGCCTTCGACTACGTCGATGCTCCCATCAAGCGTGTGGCGCAAACTGAAGTTCCTTTGCCATACAACCGCGCTCTTGAACAGTCTGCTTTGCCAAATATCGATGATGTTATCCAGGCCGTCAAGGAGGTGCTCTAATGGCTGAAGTGGTATCTATGCCCAAGCTGGGTTTCGATATGGCCGAGGGTGTTCTGGTTCGCTGGGTGATCGCAGAGGGTGAGGATGTCGAACGCGGTCAGGTCTTGGCCGAGATCGAGACCGATAAAGCCACCGTTGAGGTTGAGTCCGCCCATTCGGGTGTGGTGCACCGCCACCTTGCCGGCGAGGGAGATATCCTCCCTGTGGGTGTGCCCATTGCTGTGATCGGTGAGGCTGGCGAAGAGATCGATGTGGATGCTCTGGTTGGTGCGGAGGAGCAAGAGAGCACAGGAGTAAGTGAGGCGGCTGATGAGTTTGAAGATAAATCAGTTTCCCAAGCTCGAGCGGGCGAAGATTCTCAGGTCCAAGATGGAAAACTCCCAGGTGGTGTGAAAGCATCTCCTCTGGCACGGCGCATGGCCCGGGAGCACAGTCTCGATCTGAGCAATGTTCAAGGCAGCGGTCCTGGGGGACGCATCGTCAAAGATGATATTGAATCCTTATTGGCCGCGCCAGCAACCAGTGTTCAACCGCCCGCAGTCAGTGGTCCAATATTCACACCACTTGGACCGGCACCACAAGATGAGACCATCCAACTGACGAAGCTTCGCCAGGCCATCGGCCGCCGGATGGTAGAAGCCAAGCAGCAATTACCCCATTTCTATGTCACCAGCGAATTCGACATGGCGTCTCTTATGGACCAGCGTAAGCAGATCAACGCTATGTTGGCTGACTCGGGAGAGAAGCTCTCGGTGAACGATTTCATCGTCAAAGCGGCGGCTTTGGCCTTAAGGGAATTCCCAAATCTTAACGCCTCACTGCAGGGCGATGGCGTGCTCAGACATGGGCAAGTCAATATCGGGGTTGCTGTCGCTGTCGAAGGCGGCCTGCTGACCGTGGTCAACCGCGATGCGGACCGAAAATCTCTGCGCCAGATTTCAGTTGAAACCAAGGAAATGGCGGCTAGAGCTCGGGCGGGAAAAGTGCGCCCTGATGATATTGAGGGTTCGACTTTTTCTGTCAGCAATTTAGGGATGTTCGATGTCGACCATTTCATTGCGATCATCAATCCCCCTGAGGCGGCGATTTTGGCGATTGGATCTGTACTGGAATTGCCGGTGGTGAAGGATGGCGAGATCGTTCCAGGAATGCGGATGAAAGCGACGATCTCCGTTGACCACAGGGTGAGCGATGGTGCTGAAGCTGCCCAATTCATGCAGGCTTTGGCAAAATATCTCGAAGAGCCTTTGCGGTTATTCGTATAGCAAAAATGCCTCGAGCAATTTGAAAAGCTCGAGGCATTTTTGTTTATGAGTGGGGAAATCTCAATCAGGGTCCGGATCGATCACATTGACCTCAAGCCAGAACTGGGATACGCCACTGGGGCCTACGCCAAAGAGCTGACCATTGGAAGCCTTGATGATCCAAAAGCCTTTGTAGACACCAGGTTTGGACGGCGCTTTCATCAGCACATCGACGTTGGCATACCCCCAGGTTTGGACTTCTCCTACCGGGATCATTGTGATCGAGGCTGCCGCACCCAAGAGATCACCGTCGACAAACCGAAGCTCGTAATTCTGGTCCCAAGTACAACTGCCCGTATTCTTTAAGCGGAAGGTTTGGGTGAAGAAGGTATTGATGTGTACAGTCCCGCCATCCGGAATCGATTTGCCTTCGAGATTCGCTCGATTACAAGGCAGACCGCTGGTAGGCGTCAGCGTTGGGGCTTCAGTGGGGGTCGCCGAGGGGATCTCTGGGGTCGCGGTAAAGGTCGCAGTAGGAGTCGATGTGGGCGGCAGTGGTGTGAACGTATTGGTTGGCATTTCCGTCCAAGTTGGCGTTGCAGAGAGCGCGGCGACGCGCGCGGTCTCTGTGATCTGGGCATATACGGTTTCGACAACCGCTGTTAGATCAACAACTTCTTGCACTATGACCGCGGCTTCTTCTGGCCGATTACAGCCGCTCAGCAAGAAGATCGCAAATGTGAGAACGATAATTTTCATCCTTTTTCGCATGATAGCCTCCTGCTTTTCTTTTTGGGTTGACTCAGTTCACCTGGGAATGGACCCCAGATCGGCAAGGCAAAATTGGAGTTCGTTGGCCGATCGTGTAAAGGTAGCGCTACTTATCGACAGCTTTGATCTCTACCCAGATCCAACCGTTACCATTGGGACCAACGCCAAAGATCTTTCCAGTATCGCTGATGATCTTCCAGTAACCAATGTATGTGCCTTCTTTGTCGGGAGCACGCATGGGTACTTCAATATTGGCATACCCCCAGGTGGGGATATCCACATCCGTGAGAACAACCGATGCCTCAGCATCAAGAAGATCGCCCTCATAGAATCTCAGAATATAATCCTTATTCCAAGTGCAATTACCAATATTCTTGATCCGCCAGACCTTTGTAAATTCTTGGTGCAAAGCGAATTCGGTTCCGTCGGGCACAGATTCGTATTCAAGGTTTGCTTTCAAGCATGGCATATCGCTAGAGCTGGTGCTCGGTGGTTGCGTGGGCTGTGGAGCAGCGACATTCCCAGAACCAGTATCCTGAGCAGCGACCGTAGGAGTTTCAACAAATACGTTCGTGGGGGTTGGAGATGGCTCCAATGTAGGAGTGAGGGTTGGCAATGGCGTATTTGTTGGAATGGGAGTAGGTGTAGCCATTGCTGCTTCCGCTGCCCGGGTCTGTTCAATTTGAGCATATACCGTTTGTACCGCAAAGGTTACCTGTTGATCACGGTTTTCTTCCGGTGGAGGTACTTCCTGACTGGTACACGCGCTAATCGCGCTTGCGAGTAGGAATATGCTAACTAACAAAAGAATCTTTTTGTTCATGGAGTGCTCCTTAAGATAGTGCGTAGCGTGCAAATTCAGTCTGCACGTATTTTCACATCTGGAGTATTATACACATATGATCTCAAAAATGCACATTGTAGTTTTGGTAGTAAAATAGTGTCTGGAGGACAAGCTTAATGGCAAGCGATTCAAAAACAGTACTGATAGTTGACGATGAGCGTGATACGCTGGCATTGTTGCGATTGGCTCTCAAAAAAGCTGGATTTCGAACACTGGTTGCTGCCTCCTGGGATGAGGTCGCAGAGAGAGTCAAAGAAAACTATCAAGATGGACGCACCATCGACGTCATAGTGCTCGATTTGATGATGCCGGGTCGCTCCGGGTTTGATATTATGCGCTCACTTCAGGTTGTTCTAACTCCCATTCCCCCCGTCATTATGTTGACCGCTGTCACCGGATTCGATCAGCAGATCCAGGCACGTGAGCTGGGGGTATCGCGTTATCTTACCAAGCCAACTACACCTACGAAATTGATCGAGGCGATCAACGCGGTTATCTCAGAAAAGTCAAATTAATATGGGGGACTCCGTTCTTCACGATTTAGCATATCTCGAAGCAACTGTCGAAGAGCTGCAACCATATCTGCTCTCAGATGATCTTTATTGGACCTTAAGCGGCTATCCTTCTCCCAGTAATCAACCTTTTCATAAATTCACTTTGGGTGGCATGCTGCTTGCTTTGACTCGGTCTCGCTCCCAAGTAATGTCATCAGTAGATAGCGCCCGCCTATCCTCTTTGACCAACAAATTAGAGGCGTTTTCGACCAAATGGCGCGTCGCCTGGGAGGCAAAAGCTGGCAAGGAATTTCGCTCGCGGCTGCGCCAATGGGGGAGTTACCTCACTGAGCTTCAGCAGGAACCTCAAGAGCATGCAGTGTACTACCCTTATGAGGTGCGTGTGCGCGTCATGGCAGAATTACTGAAGGGGCAAATTGAAGTTTTCGAGGTTGCAGAGAATGAGTTCTTACACAAACTCGATCAACGCTTGGGAGCACAATTCTTGCCAGGGGATTTTATTTGGGACAACGCCCTGAGTGTGGGATTCCCAAAGACTGAATTCTGGTTTTTGTGGGGGAAACCAATCTTTTAGAACGCGTAACTGGAGTAATTTAACTTACTTAAGGTAAGACTCCCTCCTGAAGCATTCGATCTGTCAGGCATCTCAGGAAGATGCGCATAACCCCTTGCGGCTCGTCCAGGGTAAGGGCTAGGACGGGTTGCTGCAAGGCTGCAGTGCTCTCGTCGTCTAGGGGTACAAGCTGAATATTTTCACTGGAAAGCCAGGATTGAGGAACGTACCCAACCCCTTGAATTTCACCTTCAAACGATTCAAGTAACGCCCCAGGGTGAGGGGCGATCTGAGTGTGTGGAGATACCTCTCGATTGTCGAGTAAGCTTTCATCGAAGATCTCTCGCAGTTCGCTATTTTCAGGGTAGCTCCAAGCCTGGTATGCGGGCTCCAGCGAAGTGTAGATCTGTATCAAGTCGAGTACTTCTAGCTGAGTGACGGCAATATTTGGATCGGAAATGACCACGATTTGCTCCCAGCCCAGCATCGTGGGGGTCCCAGTAAATCCCTCTGGAGGAGCACCCAGCACCAGGGTGGCCTCAGCCGCCCCAACAACGAAGGCCGAGGATGGTCTCTCTTCTATGGTCAGCGCAACCTCAGGCTGATCAAGGGCGCACTGATGCATATTCTCCGCCATCCAACCCAAAGCCGGTGTGTAGACCACTAGGATGTGCTCGGGTGTTGGAGGGGGGGGCAACTTCTCTATCGGACGACAGGAGGCGAGCAATCCCATGATGAGGGGGAGAAATAATTTGCGCATAGTCAAGAAGCTAAAATAGAAAGAACGCTAGATTGATCATACCAAATAATACGCAATAAATCGCAAAAATATACAGTGGTTGCTGTGTTAGAAAACGAAGCAGCCAACGAATGGAGATGTAACCCACCAACGCGGCAGTGATAAAGCCTGGCAGGAAGATGGCGAGATTCGCAGTGGTGTTGGGCAATTGGATGAATCTGATCAGCCCAACCAGTCCCGCGGCAAGCATGATGGGGAAAGAGATCAGGAAAGAAAACCGGGCCGCAGATTCACGATCGAGGTTGCGCGTCATCCCACCTGTGATGGTTGCCCCAGACCTCGAGATGCCTGGGAAAATGGCCAGGATTTGAAATAAGCCCACTAGAATAGCATCCAACCAAGTAATGCTATCGAAGCCTCGACTTCGCTTCCCTACTTGCTCAGCGATCAAAAGCAAAGCCGCAGTTCCAAATAAGAACAAGGATGTGCCTAGGGGATTGGCAAAGGCCTGCTCGAACGTATCTGCGAATAGCAAGTATGCCACCCCTGCAGGGACGGTTGCCAGGCCCAGCATCCAGCCCAGTGAGGATCTTTGTTCTTTGAAAGGTTGTTTTGTCCATAGCCCTCTCAGGAGGGCAATGGCGATTTCGTAAAGATCGTGCCAGAAATAAGCCGCCACGGCAACTAAGGTGGCGACTTGGATGAGTACGTCGAATACAAACTTGTCCTGTTCGGGGATAACCCATCCCAGCAAATGGGGTGTGAGTACCAGATGGCCTGAACTGGAGATTGGCAAGAATTCAGTAGCACCCTGAACGATGCCGAGAATGATGGATTGGAGGATGGTCATTTGGGGGTAGGATGATGGATGATCGAAGTTCGAAGGTTGTGTTGGATATGGATTTAGGCCTTGGCTTCAGATGGTTGGCTGAAGTATTCGGCAGCGAACTGGTCGAAACGATCTGCGATGATGGCTTCACGGATCTCCTTAGCCAGATCGATCAACGTATGCAGGTTGTGTATTGACAACAAAGTGGACCCCAACATTTCTTTGACGCTGATCAAATGTCGGAGATAGGCACGGGTGAAATTCTGGCAAGTATAGCAGGTGCAGCTTTCGACCAATGGGTTGGGATCTTTGGCATATTCAGCCCTCCCTATATTGATGCGACCTCTCCCACTGAAGGCTGATTTGTGGCGTGCCAGCCGCGTGGGCAGCACGCAATCGAAGATGTCTACACCGCGCAGCACGCCATTGACCAGATCGTCGGGCGTCCCGACTCCCATCAGGTAGCGTGGTTTCGTTTCGGGGAGAATTTTGTCCACCACTTCTAAAATGGAGTGCATCTCTTCTTTAGTCTCTCCAACGGATAAGCCACCGATGGCGTTACCGGGAAAATCAAGTCCGGCGATGAATTCGGCCGATTGTGATCTCAAATCTGGGAAGATGCCGCCTTGTACGATGCCGAATAGCGCCTGGTCGGCGCGTTTTTTGGCATTCAAGCAGCGTTCTGCCCAGGAATGGGTACGCCGCAGGGCTTGCTCATTGTACGAGCGTTGGTAGGGCTCTGCGCACTCATCGAATGCCATGATGATATCCGCTCCCAGGTTTTCTTGAATCGCGATCGCGCGCTCGGGTGTAAAGCGGTGCGTGGAGCCGTCGATATGGCTCTTGAATGTCACTCCATCGTCGTCGATCTCGCGAATGCCTGCCAGCGAGAAAACTTGAAATCCACCGGAATCAGTCAGGATTGGCCCCGGCCAATTCATAAATCTGTGCAGCCCACCCATTTCAGCAATTAACTCGTCTCCTGGGCGCAGGTATAAATGATAGGTGTTTGCCAAAATCAATTGTGAATGGATCTCATTCAATTGGGAGGGGGTGAGAGATTTAACCGTCGCCTGGGTGCCAACTGGAGCAAAGATCGGTGTTTGAATTTCCCCGTGCGGTGTGCGAAAACTCCCCGCGCGGGCTCGGCCTTGCTGCGCGAGCAATTCGAAGGAAAATGGGTTTGATAATTCGTTTGGCATAACGGTGGTAGATTATACCCTTATTGAGAACGTGCGGGATGTTATAATTCTCCCGCTAAAGGCCCATTCCACGGATCAACAGCCATTGAAACATGTTACCTGATTTCCGCAGTCGCCAACGCGATTATTTACTTGAAATTGCTCAAGCCATTACCCAAGAACTCGAACTGGATAAGTTATTGGGGCGCATTTTGCGGGTAGCGGTTGAGATGTTAGCCGGGCAGGCTGGCATTATCGCTCTCCGTGACGAGGCGGGAGGATGGAAGGTGGCCGCCTCCCATGGCCTCACCCCAACATTCTTAAAACAGATCGACCCTCTATTGGCAAAAGTGCCTGATCTCGAAGATCCAGCGCGCTTCGAACTTCCCGCCATCAATCGCCTCCTACAAAGCCTTACGCGCTCGGCCAGCAATGATCTTCTCAGGGGGGTAGCACTCCCACTCATCGCCCACCAACGTGTGGTGGGCCTGACGTTTATATTCAGAACCTATCGCACAGTCTTCACCAGTAATGACCGCACCCTATTACAAAGTTTTGCTGATCAGGCTGCAATCGCAGTGAACAATGCCCAGCTTTACAGTCAGGTCAGCTATGAGAAACAGCGTCTGGACGCGCTGTTGGATTCTGCTGCAGATGGCATCCTGATCATGACCCCCGATCACACCATCGAGCGCTGTAATCCAGCATTTGCACAGCTGTGGGGTGGGAAGCTGGAAGAGATCCAGGGAAAATCCCATGAGGAGATTGTGCGTTGGATCCGTCGGGAGCAAGGCTCTACGCTGGAAGAGGCTGAGGTGGGAGGCTGGCCGCTAACGGCGCATGCAACGCTTTATGTAGAGGGTGATATCGAATGTCCAAATGGCATACCGCTGGCGGTTGGCATTACATACGCCCCCATGATTTCCCCCGAAGGGAGATTGTTGAATATCATTGCGACGGTGAGAGATATCTCGCATTTCCGAGAGGCTGAGGAACTTAAGAGCACGTTCATCTCGGTGATCAGCCATGAATTAAAGACGCCAGTGGCCCTCATCAAGGGGTACACCGGGACACTGCGACGTGATGATGTCTCGTGGGATGATGATATCGTCCAGGACAGCCTGGAGGTCATCGAAGAAGAAGCCGACCATCTGACCTCTCTCATCGAAAACCTGTTAGACGCATCGCGCTTGCAAGCGGGTGGTATCAAGTTAAATCTGGCTGACCTCGCCCTGGAAACTTTCATCGGCCGTATCGTAGAACGCCTCCAGACGCAGACGACCAAGCATTCGATTGTGGTTGATATTCCCCAAGATTTTCCGGTGGTGATGGCTGACGAGGGCCGCTTGGCGCAGGTGCTCAAAAATTTGATCTCCAATGCAATCAAGTATTCCCCCGATGGTGGCGAGATACGCCTCAGCGGCCAAGTGCGCGCCGACCAGGTGATCATCTGCATCCAAGATGAAGGTCCTGGTATCGCCCCGGGAGATATCCCCCACATCTTCGACCGCTTTTATCGCGCCGATGAGGCCAGCCGAACCACCAAGGGCGCCGGACTGGGGCTGTACCTGACGCGTGCCATCGTTGAAGCACACAGCGGACGCATTTGGGTCGATCCTAGACCAGGTGATGGGGCCAGGATCTGCTTCTCCTTGCCGCGATGATTGCGCAATTGAATTTATCCTTTATAATACTGAATTTGATAGTATGATGCCGAAAAACAGGTGTGTGTGGCGGAATACTCCGCCACACACACCTGTTTTTCAAAGAACAGATACCCATGGAGTAATACATGCCAAAAACGCAACTCAACTGCCCAAATTGCAGACAGCCCATTGTCGCGGATGTTGAGCAATTATTCGATGCCGGACAGGATCCCAGAGCAAAACAAGCCCTAATCTCTGGTGTCTTCAACATGGCGAATTGTCCCCATTGTAGTTACCAAGGCAATTTAGCGACACCCATCGTATACCATGACCCTGAAAAAGAACTCCTGCTCACGTTTGTACCAGCAGAGCTAGGTTTATCACGCGACGAGCAAGAACGCATTATCGGCCCGCTGATCACTAAGGTTGTCGATGACCTTCCCCAAGAGCAACGTAAGGGGTATTTATTCAGCCCAAAAACAATGCTTACCCACAAACTGCTTGTCGAAACCATCCTCGAGGCTGATGGTATTACCAAAGAAATGATCGAAGCCCAAGAGCAGAAAATGGCCTTGATCCAGAAATTGTTGGAAGCACCTGAAGAATCCCGGACTGAGTTGATCCGCCAGGAAGATGAGCTTATCGATGATGAATTTTTCGCTCTCTTCTCACGACTGGCTGAGGTTGCCTTAGTGGGCGGAGACCAGGATGCGGCCAGAGGATTGCGAGACTTGCAAGAAGCCCTGCTAGAAAACAGCACTAAAGGAGCTGAGATCAAGGCCGAAGCCGAGGAGATCCAGGCTGCCCGCCAGGCACTCGAAGAGCTCGGTGATCAGCTCACTCGCGAGAAATTACTAGAGTTGATTATCTCTTCGCCCAATGAGACGAGGCTGCGGGCTTACGCTCAGATGGCTCGACCGGGGATGGATTACCAATTCTTTCAGCAATTAAGTGAGAAAATTGATCGCGTCCAAGACAATGAAAAAGAACGTCTTGTTGAATTGCGTGAAAAATTGCTGGAGTATACGGCGGAGATCGATGCTGCCATGGAACAGCGCATGCAGATTGCCCAGAAGAATTTGGATACGTTGCTCCAGGCAGAAGATATTGAAGGCACCATGAAGGCCAATATGGCGGCTGTGGATGAATTCTTCATCCAGGTTCTCAGCCAGGCTCTTGAGTCTGCCCGTGAAGCTGGCGATTTAGACAGGTCGAACAAGTTGCAGCAAATCATGTCCACTATCGAGGCAGAATCTGCCGCACCGCCTGAATTCGAACTGATCGACGAATTGTTGTCGCTCGCCGACGATGAGGCTGCATTGGAGAAAACTTTGAGTTCTCAGGCAGACGAAGTCAACGCGAAACTGCTTGAAATCATGGCAGGTTTAATGACTCAAATCCAGGCCAGTATTGAGAACGCACAAGGTGAGGAAAAAGCGCGTCAGGGTGACATGCTGGAAGGATTGCAAAAAGTGTACAACGTGGCAATACGGCTTTCTATGGAAAAGAGCTTCAAAGCGTAATTCCCCCTAGAAAGTCGACGAACCCGGTTCTGCAAATGCGCCGGGTTCGGCATTTAAACATTGAAGCGGAATAAGATCACATCTCCATCTTGAACGGAATACTCTTTGCCCTCCGAGCGAATCTGGCCGGCCGCCTTTAGAGCAGCGTCGCTACCAAATTCTTCGAACGTTTCGAAGGTGACCACCTCGGCTCGAATGAAACCGCGCTCGAAATCAGTGTGGATCTCGCCAGCAGCCTGGGGCGCAGCAGTGCCTTGAGGGATGTTCCAAGCTCGAACTTCGTTCTCGTTTTTGGTAAAAAAGCTGATCAGATTTAGGACCGCGAATCCCGTTCGGATCACTTGGTTGAGGCCACTTTCTGAGACTCCAGCCAACTGCAAAAATTCGTCCCGCTCTTGCGGGGTCATATCCACCATCTCTTGCTCGAGTTTCGCACACAGTGTAAGAACCATGGCGTTTTGATTGGCGGCGTACTTCTTGACTATTTTGGTAAGTGGGCCTTCTTCTCCTAGACCGGCCTCATCAACGTTGGCGATGTAAATCACCGGTTTGGCAGTCAAAAAGCGCAGTTCGTGTGCAAGCACTTTGAACGCTTCGCTGCTTTTGTCAACGAAGCTGTAGGCTGGTTTTCCCGCTTCGAAATGAGATTTTAAATCCTGAGCCATCTGCATCACCGGGATTAGTTTTTTGTCCCCCTTGACCTCGCTATTCAGCCGCTCGATCTTGCGTTCCACTTGCTCGAGATCGGCGATAACAAGTTCCAGGTTGATGGTTTCGATATCTTCCTGGGGGTTGATCTCACCTGAAACGTGCGCTACGTTGGGGTCATCGAAGCAGCGCACCACATGCACAATAGCATTGACGTCGCGGATGTTACCAAGGAACTGATTGCCTAAACCTTCGCCTTGGCTGGCCCCTTTTACCAATCCGGCGATATCCACAAACTCGATTGTGGCATAGATGAGGTTGGGAACACCCGTCAGCGCTTGCAACCTTTCCAGGCGCTGGTCTTGTAGGGGCACAATGGCGCGGTTGGGTTGGATGGTGCAAAATGGGTAATTGGCTACCTCGGCATTTTGCGCGCCGGTAAGAGCGTTGAAGACCGTGCTCTTACCAACATTTGGCAATCCAACAATTCCGATTTTTAAACCCATGCAAATTTCTCCGATCTGATGCGATTCCCGAAAATAGGGGGTGGCACGCGTGCCACCCCCTATTTTCGAACGATCTTATTTGGAATATATATTGAAAAAATTATGTTACTTTTATAGTTCCGATGTGCAATTTGGGCAGCGAATAGCCTGAATTGGAATCGATGTGAAGCAGTGAGGACAGTCTTTGTGGGTTGGCTCAACTGGTGGCGCCTCTTCTTCTTTTCTTAGACGGTTCACTGACCGGATGATCAGGAACAAGGCGAATGTGATGATGATGAAACTGATGACGGCATTGAAGAACAACCCATAGTTGATCGTAACCGCTCCGGCCTCTTTGGCCAAAGCTAGAGATTCATAGGGCCCAGGAACAGCTCCCTGCTTCAAGATGACAAATAGATCAGCGAAATCTCTGTTCCCCAGCGCAAGACCAATGGGGGGCATCAAAATATCGTCAACAAAGGACTTGATGATCACACCAAATGCGGAACCAATTACGATACCTACTGCCATGTCAAGGACATTGCCCCGCATGGCAAAATCTTTGAATTCTTTTAT
>CAYTKR010000110.1:0-16593 GCA_964438295.1 uncultured Anaerolineales bacterium | reverse complement strand
TCAAAATTGCAAATTGCATGTTCTTTTGGCAATATAGTTTCAATGCAAGATGTACATTCCCTAGGATTTCAAAGCGCAGTTTTTGATGCAGTGTATTGTACCCATACATTGGAGCACACTCATAATGGATACCATGCTGTTCAGGAGATATTCAGGATTTTGCGTCCCGGAGGACTCTTATTTGTTATCGTTCCGGATCACGCCTATTATTATGGAGAAACTTTCGTTGAGCCAGACGAAGTAATTCCAATCGAGCAACGTGACCTTGGAATATTTGAGGATATTTTGTTTGAGCGTCACGGATTCCGTGCGGATTCTCCGCGCAATCAGTTCCCTTTCACAATGAAAACGCTTCTGGCTGTAATTCTCGAGTCAGGATTTGAACTACAATACACAGCCCGAGTTGACAGGTACGGAACTGAGTTGTGGGCAATTGCAACCAAACCACGCGATGATGTTGAAGTTGTCTCTCCTCTAATAAAACGAGTTTGGCAGAATATATCGATTGTTGACAATCTAAAATCTAAAATTTACCAACTGATATCACCATTCAAGAACAAATAGAGCTACATGTAATGGAACAAAATTTGCACAGAAATTTTCAAACAGAATTTCAATATATTGACAGGGAAACCAAGGCAGAATATGTCTTTGATAAGTATCACGAAATCCTTATAGAAAGTATTCTCGATGTGGGGGCAGATGAATGCTACTTGAAACAATACTTACCTCCGGAAACAACTTACTTGGGTATTGGGTTGGGTGGTAATCCAGATCAGCAAGTCGATTTAGAAGAGCAAAAAATACCCTTTCCAGACAATTCATTTAATTGTGTGCTGTGCCTCGACACTTTAGAGCATATTGAGAATATTCACGCGGTGTTCGATGATCTCTGCCGAGTAGCAAGTCAGTATGTGATAGTCACTCTGCCAAACCCATGGGCTAGTTTTTACAATATGCTAAGGTTCGAGAATTACAAAACCAAGCAACCGATGAAGTTTTATGGCTTGCCCTTTGAAAAACCCGAAGACCGGCATAAATGGTTTTTTTCAAGTGAAGAAGCTGAGAAATTTATTCTTTATCGGGCAGGCAAGAATAACATGGAAATCCTGCAAATGGATTATTCATTCACGAGCAATTCGGAAGGGTATGGTTTTGGTGGGCTTTTGAGAAATATTGCTTTTAGGATATTGTTTCAGAATAGAGATCTGAACACGAAGGCGTTATACGATGGTACATTGTGGGCGGTATTAAGAAAAGAAGGTATGGAGAATTTGTAATCCCTTAAGGTGAAACCCGACAACAACAAAATCCACCTGATCCTCTTTTTCACCAAAGGTTCTTCCTTACAAAGCTGGCATTCATCCGGGATTCTGGAGCGCGAAGTTGCACTGTATCTCCAACTTGTCCAGAATGGGATAGATGTCAGTTTTGTGACGTATGGACATCGTCAGGACCTGAAATTTGCCGCGCATATTCCAGGGATAAGGATTGTGTGTAACTGCTGGGGATTGCCCGTAAAGCTCTACACAGTGTTGTTGCCGTATCTTCATGCAAAGATCCTCAAAACTGGGGATATTTTCAAAAGCAACCAGATGAATGGAGCGGATGTATCGCTGAGAGCAGCACAAATTTGGAAGAAAAAGGTCATTGCCCGATGTGGATTCATGTGGTCGGATCTGGCCAGGCAGAGTATATATCATGATTTTGAGGAGGCCTATCAGGTAGAAAGAAAGGTGTTCAGCGGTTCATCACAAGTGGTCGTGACAACGAAGCGCATGAGGGATTATGTGATCCAGAATCACCGCATTTCCGGCGAAAAAATAAGTGTGATCCCAAATTATGTGCTCACCGATTTGTTTGCCCCCTTGAAAGGTGATCCAGCGAAAAACAGGATTTGTTTTATAGGGCGCCTGAATGAAGAGAAAAACCCACTGACCCTGGTCAGGGCTTGTGCACATACCAACGTATCTTTGGTGATGGCAGGTGAGGGGCCTCTCAAAGAACAAGTTCGCTCCTTGGCAAGAGAGCTAAATGTAAAATTGGAATTACTTGGAAGTGTACCCCACACTCAACTACCATCGATATTAGGTGAGTCAGCTCTGTTCGTGCTGCTTTCTCCGAAGGAGGGCCACCCCAAGACTTTGCTGGAAGCCATGTCGTGCGGAGTGCCAGTGGTCGGGGCAGACTCACCTGGGATCAGAGAGCTCATCGAGCACGGCGAAACAGGCTGGTTGTGCGAGCCAACTCCCGAGAGTGTCAGGGCTGCCATCAATTACTTACTAGATCGACCGACTCTTAGAAATAAAATCGGGAAATCAGCGCGAGAGTACGTGCTCAAAAATTTCTCTTTAGATCGAGTATTGAATTTGGAGATGGCACTCTATCAAGACATGCTATGAATCCAGTGGCTAGTGTGTTGATGTCTGTCTATAACGGGGGCGAGTATCTCTCATCGAGCGTTGAGAGCATACTTGGCCAGACCGTGGGAGATTTTGAATTCATCATCATCGATGACGGATCGACGGATAACTCTTGGGAAATTTTTCAGGAATATCAAGATCCCAGGATAAAACTCCACCAGAATACGAAGAATATCGGGTTAACGCGCTCTCTTAATAAGGCATTGGAAATGGCTGCAGGGGAATATATCTTCCGCCAGGATGCCGACGATATTTCAGTAGCGACCAGGCTCGAGGAGCAGGTAAAATACCTCGAGCAGAATCCTCATGTCATTTTGGTCGGATCAGCCGTCACCTTGGTCGATGAATCCGGTAGTAGAACGGGAGAGATGATCTATCACGCTAATCATGATAAAAGTATTCGCTGGCAACTTTTATTGCACAATTCATTTTTCCATACATCTGTCGCCATGCGCCGCAATGTTCTCAGTAAGAATAATCTGAGATATCGTACTGAGATCCAATATGCCCAAGATTTCGAATTGTGGTCTCGCATATTGAGATTTGGAGATGGAGCAAATATTCGCAAGCCCCTTGTCTCGATTCGTTTACATAAAGGTCAGGTGACAGAAAAGAATTGGAATCTCCAGCAAGAATCAGCTACCCGAATAGCTGCGGGTAATATCGCCCAATTGGGGCTGGAGAGCGAATTCACGCAAGAGCAGGTTTGGTTGATGCGTCGCATGGATTTGGAGTGGGATTCTATGAGCGATGATGAGCGCTTCGAGGGCGGAAAATTCCTCAGGCGACTTTTGAAAGGATTTGAAAATAAAAATCATCAATATGATCCCCAGTGGTCACTAACCAGGCGCAGAATTTTGAAGCAAGTCCACTCTTGCATGTTTCGGATGCCAAGGGGCTGGGATGACCTGAAAGTTCAAATGGGAGTAGCTCGACGGTCACCCAGGGAAGCTGCAATTGATCTGCTAATTATGGCGATGAAGAAATCGCGATCCGCTGTGAGGGGCTTAGGTCAGATTGGGGTTAATACGTGATCAGCGTCGTCGTTTGCACGTACAATCGCCCCGAACTGTTACGGGATGTGATCGAATCCCTCCTTCATCAATCCCTGGGAGATACCGAATACGAGATCGTCATCGTTGACAATAATTCAACTGATTCCACACCCGAAGTTGTTCTTGAGTATTCTCGCAATCATCAAAATGTGCGATATGTGCTTGAGACCAAGCAGGGCTTATCCAATGCCAGGAACAGAGGCTGGCGAGAAGCGCACGGGGAGTTCGTAGCCTATTTGGACGACGATTGTAAAGCTCCAGACCAATGGTTGTCCACAGCCAAGAAGCTGATTGTTAGAGAAGCGCCAGATGTTGTTGGGGGTCCTTATTATGCGTTCTACCATTCGACTAAGCCTCTCTGGTGGAAGGACAGCTACCGCTCCATAGAGCATGCGGAGACCGCCAGAGAATTGGTAGATGGCGAATATTTGAGTGGTGGGAACATTATTTTTTGCAAAGAAATCCTCGAAAAGCTTGGTGGGTTCGATCCGCGTTATGGCATGGCGGGCGACAAACTTGCCTTTGGAGAGGAGACAGTTCTTCTCAAGAAAATTAGAAGGGATTATCCAAATACTAAAATCTATTACGACCCTGCATTATACGTTTATCACCTGGTTCACGAATCCAAAATGCGTTTAGCCTGGAACTCAAGAAACAGCTTCATTGATGGGAGATACAGCTATCGCATCCAAAGTGCGGATGAGGTAGGTTTTCTAGCTGGAATCTTGAGCCTGTTCAAGTTATTTGCTAAATCTATACTTCTGTTGACAAGCCTGGCGTGGGGAGTGACCTTCCGAGATCGAAGCGAATTCCCTTTTGTTCAAAACCATATTTTCGAGCGTTCACTCCCAATCCTCGTGGATATCGGGTTTCGATTTGAACATGTTCGCACTTTAGTATGCGGTTTGTCTCCTAAGAAATCCTAAATGAATTTCCTGATTATCAGCGCAGATTACCCTTCTTATAGAGATTGGCTCTATCAGCGCAATCCTGGGCTCGAAAACCGACCCTACCAGGAACAGGTTGCGGTCCGACGAAAATCCCCATTTGGGGTTGGAGATTATTACGCACAGAATCTAATTGATCTCGGCCACCGGGCCTGGAACCTGCACGTGGGCAACGAGCACATGCAAAAAGCCTGGGCACGCGAACATGGCCTCTATGTAGAAAATCAATCAAAGTCGGATGACGTTCTGCGAAGAATGCTGAAAGTTTGGCGGCGAATCGGTCGTACTCCGGTCCAATACCTGAAATCGATTCTGGCCCCCTTGTACCGCAGCCTTGATAGAAGCCATGCCTGGAGAAACCAGATCCTGGCCGAACAAATCCGTCATTACCAGCCCGATGTTGTGATCAATTTGGTGATGGATTTTATCGGAAATGAGTTCTGGATAGAACAAAAACAATTTCTAAATTTGTTGATTGGCCAGATTGCCTGGATTTCACCCGATCAAAGTCCCATGTATGGTGCTTACGATCTTGTGCTCTCGTCGCTGCCCAAGACAATCTCTTGGTTTCAGGCCCAGGGCATCCCTGCAAAGATGCTGCGATTAGGGTTCCAGCCGCAGATTCTCTCCCAAATTGAGTGTCAGGCCAAGTCGTTTCCAATTAGTTTTGTTGGTTCTCTATTCAAAATGCACCGCGATAGGATAGATCTATTAGACAAGATCGCCCAGCGCTACGACCTGGGAATCTGGGGACCGGAAACAGACGTTTGCGCAGACCCGCCATTCGATAGAATTTTTCGAGGCTCTGCCTGGGGTGTAGAAATGTTCAATATTTTGTGCCAATCCAAAATCACGCTCAATCATCACATCGATATCGGTGGGAATCATGCCAACAACATGCGTCTCTACGAAGCTACAGGAGTTGGTACCTTGCTGCTTACAGATTGGAAGGAAAATCTCCACGAGATATTTGAGCTTGGGTCAGAGATAGTTGCCTATCGCGATGCTAATGAATGCCTTGATCTGATCGATTATTATCTGAAACATGATCGAGAACGCGATAAAATAGCCCGGGCCGGCCAGCAGCGCACCCTTGCTGAGCACACCTACGAATATCGTGTCAAAGAGATGTTATCCATCATCAAAGAAATGGGTGTCTAGTGGAGACCTTTCTATGAACGTAGAGAAAATCGAGCACGAGGGCAAAAAATATGCTGAAATTATATGGGCAGATGTTTGTGTAGAGCAGACCACTTTCTTCTCGCCAGCGGAATCTTCCTTTCAATTTGGGTTGTTAGCCCATAAAGCCGGCTTCGTGGAGCCTCCACATTATCACAAGGCTGTCACTCGCACGATCAGCGATTTACAGCAAATGTTCGTTGTGCAGCGCGGCGTGGTCGAGGTCGATCTATTTTCTGATGGTGGCGAGTTGATCCGTACCATCGTGATGAATCCCGGTGACGCCATCGTGCTTATTGATGGCGTGCACGCTATCCGTGTGATCGAAGATATGCAGTGCATCAGTGTCAAGCAAGGCCCCTATATGGGCGAAGAAAATGACAAAGTTTTTATCGAGGCGAATGATGATCCCAGTCTTTGAGCCTGTCATCGGTGAAGATGAAATTCAAGCCGTAGTCCACGCCTTGCGCAAAGGTGAGATCTCCGGCTCCTTTGGGGAGAGTATCCCGCGCTTTGAGCAGGCCTTTGCTGAATATGTGGGCTGCAAGTATGGGGTGGCTGTAAACAGTGGTACATCAGCGTTGATGCTGGCGGTGGCTGCTGCCGGTATTGGTAAGGGAGATCAGGTCTTGGTTAGCACCAGCACCAATATCGCTACGGCGCTGGGCGTCTATCACCAAGGAGGAATACCCGTTCCGGTTGATTCGGAAGATGTCACCTGGAATATGGATCTCGATCTGATCGAGGATTTGATTACACCCGATGTGCGCGCCATTTTGCCCGTTCATCTGTATGGCCATCCGGTAGATATGGACCGCTTGATGGAGATCGCCCGCAGACACGACCTGCTCGTAATCGAAGATTGTGCTGAGTCCCATGGAGCCACAGTCCGTGGTCGGATGACGGGCAGCTATGGTGATATGGCCTGCTTTAGCTTTTATGCCAATAAGGTGATCACTACGGGGGAGGGGGGTATGGTGACCACCAACAATGAAGAGATCTACGAACGGCTGAGATTATTGCGCAATCTAGCGTTTACCGAACCTCGCTTCTGGCATGAGTACCCGGGCTACAACTTCCGCATGACAGGCTATACCGCTGCCATGGGTTTAGCCCAATTGGAGAAGATCGAGGCGATCATTGCCGATAAGCGCCGAGTGGCACATACCTACAATCAGTTCTTGGAAAATGTGCCTGGTCTGCAGTTGCCGGTGGAATTGGATTGGGCTAAGAATGTGTATTGGATGTACTCGGTGGTTATTAAACCGGAGTTTAGCCTCAGCCGAGACGAACTGGCGAGATTCCTTTTCGAGAGGGGCATTCAGACCCGAACATTTTTCTGCCCTATGAACCAGCAGCCATTCCTGCAGGATATGCCTGGATTTCGAGAGGTGCCTTGCCCTGTGGCTGATCGTTTATGGGAGCAGGGTTTGTACTTGCCTTCATCGATTAACCTGCCCCCAGACGCGATCGAGGGTATTTGCGCTGTTTTCGAGGAGACACATACTCATGCTTAAAAATGAAGCTCTCAGGAGGGCACTAGTGAGATGAAAGTTGGTGTACTGCTCGGTGAACAGCCTCCGGAATTAGGGGGTGCCTATACCATCCAAAGAGACATTTTCGAATCCTTCCTGAAATTGGCTCATGAAAGTAGCCATGAGTACGTGGTCTTTGTAAATTTCGATCAGGTCGATTACGTAGAACATATTCGTTCATTCGGAATTGAAGCCGTTCACTACCCAGCGCCAACACTTTTCGAGCGATTCACTATGATGCTGAAGAGGGAATTCCCGATCGCCCGAAAACGCTTGCGTAGAGCCACTCGACTTGAAAGAATCGCGCGAGAAGCAGGTGTAGAGTTCATGTGGTTCATCAGTGAGGGACCGGTGATGATGGATCTGCCCTACCTGACCGTGGTATGGGATCTGCAGCACCGCAATATGCCCTGGTTCCCCGAGGTGAGCAGTAATGGGGTCTGGGATATGCGCGAAGACTCATTGGCGTGGTTTTTACGGCGAGCGGCCAGGATCATTGTGGGCGGGCAGGTAGGGCAGCAGGAGATCGTCGACTTCTACCAGGTACCTCAGGATCGATTCAAAGTGCTGCCTCATCCTACACCCAGCTATGCCTTAGAAGCACCAGACCTGGATTGGGATCAATTGCTCGCGAAATTTGATCTCCCTGATGAATTCTTATTCTATCCAGCCCAATTTTGGCCGCATAAGAACCATGCCAATTTATTGAGAGCGTTGCAAATATTACAGGACCAACACGACTTGAGCCCGTCATTGGTCTTTACAGGTTCTAACCGCGGCAATTTTCAATATATCGAGGCCCTGGTTGAGAAGCTAGGACTTGGCCAACAGGTGCGCATGTTGGGTTTCGTCTCTACAGAAGAATTGCTGGCTCTGTACAAAAAGGCTATCGCTCTGGTGTACGCCAGCTTTGTTGGGCCCGAAAATTTACCTCCTTTAGAAGCCTTCGCCCTGGGGTGCCCGGTGATTGCTACGCGTGTTGCTGGAGCAGAGGAGCAGCTTGGTGATGCGGCACTGCTGGTTGATCCAGCAGCCCCGGCCCAATTCGCAGACGCCGTTTTGGATCTATTTGCGGATCAGGAATTGCGTAGGACTCTTATTGAGCGTGGCCTGAAGCGAGCCCGGCACTTCACCGGCAACGATTACGCTCGCGGTGTGTTCGAGATCTTCGATGAGTTCGAGCCCATCCGCTTTGCCTGGGGGAGAAAATTGCACTAATATTACCTGTTATCGATAGTTGATAGTGAAAGAAGTTGAATGGTAATTCCTGAAATCTCATTAATTTGTCATACTGAGCGACCTTAGGGAGCGAAGTATCTAGAAACGGATCAAGGTGATCGTAGATTCTTCGACCCCTACGGCGTCTCAGAATGACAAATACTTAAACGCAAATGACTAAGAGTCTTTACATCGTAACCAATATCCCCAGCCCGTACAGGCTACACCTATTCAAGAACATGCATCGTCAGGCGCAAGCGCGCCAGATCGATTTTGAAGTCTGGTTCATGGCTGAAAATGAAGAGGGGCGGCATTGGCCCTACGATTCGGCACAGTGCAAATTCCCCCATCGCGTGTTGCCCGGAATTCACCCCCGCATATTCGGCCAGGAACAGCATATCAATCCCCAGGCCTGGTGGCGGATGCTCAGGCAACCGCCGACATGGCTGGTTTTAGGAGGAGCCTGGCAATTCCCAACCATAATGGGCCTCGCCTTATTAGGATCGTTACGCCGTAGTCGAACAAACGTAGTATTCCATTTGGAGGCCAATTACCATTTCACGGGCCATACAAATGGTATCTTCGCCAGCCTACGGCGATGGATTGTTCACAGGGCAGATGCGTTAGCCGTGCCTGGCGAGATCGCTCGCACGACCATCTCTGATCATTGGAGGGTATCTGATTCACAATATATCCCATTGCCCAATGTTGTCGATGACTCCATATATTTGGACCAAGTTAACTCGGTGCGCGAATCTCGTGATGAACTTCGAAAAGCTATGGGGTTTGCAACCTCAGACCGGGTGATCCTGTTCCCAGCCAGGTTAGTCGATACGCTCAAAGGCAATCTTAATTTTTTGGCTCAGTTTGTTCGCCTTAAGCAGGGATACATACATGTGCTCCTGGCAGGTGATGGGCCAGACCGTCAGCAAATCGAGGAACAGTTTGGATCTGACTCGCGTGTCCATTTGCTGGGGTTCCAGGGCAGCGATCGCATGATCGAGCTCTTCGCAATGGCTGACCTGCTGGCGCTGCCTTCGTTCAAGGACCCTAACCCTCTCTCGATCATCGAAGGGTTATGGGCTGCGCTACCGATCTTGGGCTCGTACGGCTGTGGTAATTGGCCAGAAGCCGTCGAGCCGGGTATGAACGGCTGGCTGGTTGACCCGCATAATTCCGATGAAATGTTCGGGGCATTGGATGAATTTGTCACAGCGCCTGCTGAGAAGTTAGTGAGATTTGGGCGTCGATCCCTCGAAATAGCACACGAGCGTTTCGATACAGAAAAGGTTGTCGCCAACTTCTATGATGGACTGTTTGATTTGTCAGCACCGTATTGACCCATGCCAGAGCTCGAGCGCATTCTTTTCATCGGAACTTTTACTCCAGGGGAGTCCGGAGATGGCAATCCATCGTTTTCTCACGCGGCCAACAATTTCCAAGCTAAATTGATTGAGGGATTACAGTCGAGTGGGGTAGAAGTTGTCACCGTCTTGAGCATTTACCCATCCCCACGTTTTCCTCTTGGCCCGATGCAGTATACAGGAAATGAACTGGGAGATGCTGGAGGGGATTCCTGGGTTCGATGTGTGCCATATTTGAACTTGCCCCTCATAAAGCCATTTTCTCAATTCTTCTCTTTGATTCGAGGTGTGCTGAAATTGCGAGGCTTGAAATCCAGGCGACCCCAGGCGGTTATCGCCTATAATGCCACCCACCGTTGGGGAATCCCAGCTTTGGTGGCAGCCTGGCTGTACAAAGCCCCCAGCATCTGTGTCGCCGCGGATGTTCAGCCTATCGAACCGGGGCAGAGTTGGTTACATATATTGCTGCACAAGGGGCGCGCTTTCTGGCTGAGAAGATTCACTGGAGTGGTCGTACTATCTGGCCTGGTGGCAAAGGAATTTTTATCACCTAAACAATCCTGGCTGCATGTTGAAGGGGGAATCTCCCCCTCAGAATATCAATACGCTGAAGATGTGCAACCGCTCACAGAGTTGTATTATGCTGGAACCCTGAGCGAGGGCAGCGGGATGAAATTGATGCTGGCCGCCTTGGATATGTTGCCTGAGGCATACCACTTGACCATCACAGGCAATGGGCCTTTGGCTGATGTCGTCCGGCAGAAAGCGGAGTCAGACCCACGGTTGACTTACTTAGGGGTTTTACCGCGTAAACAACAATTGGAATTATTGCAACGAGCCGGCCTCCTACTGAACCCGCGCTTGGTATCTTTGCCTGAGAACCGGTATAATTTCCCGTCCAAATTGTTGGAATATCTGGCTTCGGGCAGGCCTGTTATCTCTACCCTGACAGCCGACCTGTCTGAGGAATATTCTGATTTGGTCTATGTTTGTGAGCAGGAAGACCCTCGGGTGCTGGCATCAACCATAACGGAAATATCCAACCTCGATCCTGAAGAGATCAAGCGACGTAGCGCGAGCGCATATAGGAAAGTCATCGATCAAAAAAACTGGCAAGCCCAAGCCCGGCGCTTGTACGAGTTCATGCAAAGTGAGGTATACGGTTCTCGGTGAGAGTGGCCATTGATTGCACTGCGGTTGTTTTTGGCGGTGGCGTTACCTGGATGCGCGAATTTGTGCCGCGGTTATGCGAGTTGTCCACGGATGACCATTTCATTATCCTCATAAAGCCTGAATTTCAATGGATCGCTGAGTTGTTGCCAGCGAATTGTGAAGCTGATGAGATTAGATTTCCAAAGCGACTTCAATCGATCTGGCGGTTGGCCTGGCAACAGTTAATGGTGCCGCTCTGGCTGAAGAGGAACCACATCGATTGTTTTATCTCACCCTATGACACTGCTCCTCTGTTTGGTAAGGGGAGGACGATTTTAGGAATTCAGAACGCCAGCCCGTACTTTGGACCACCAGCGAGTTCAGTGGGGGCGCAGGTCAGATTGTGGTTTATCCGCTGGCTCTCAAGGCTATCTGCACAGGCGGCGGACAAAGTGTTTTTTGTCTCCGGTTGGGCACGGGATGAAATTGGAGATATGCTTGGGTTGTCTAGAGATAAGACTGCGGTGGTTTACAATGGTGTCTCAGAAAAATTTGTTCCGGGAAACTTTAATACTGTTGAAGCCAAATTAATTTTGGCAGTTGGGAGTGTATATGTCTATAAAGATTACCTGACCTTGATTGATGCTCTTGGTCAGTTAGTTAGAAACGGTACCGAAGATCTGAAGTTGGTCATTGCCGGAGGCATCTTCGATCAACCCTATTATCAGGAATTAGTCGCTCGGATAGAATTGTTGGACCTTACAGATAATGTGGAGTTTATCAGCACTCATTTACAGGATGAGATCATCGGTTTGTATCAATCGGCCGCTCTAATGGTTATGCCTACACTGGTTGAGACGTTTGGGTTTCCGCTGGTAGAAGCCATGGCCTGTGGAGTGCCAGTTGTCACATCGGACTTACCTGTCACGCGTGAGGTATGCCGCGATGCAGCACTGTTCTATACTTTGGAAGATGTTGATTCTCTCGTTGAGAGCATTTCCAAAATACTTGATGATGAACGCATGGCGTCGGAATTGGTCTCTCGCGGCCTGAAGCGAGTGAAGCAGTTTTCATGGAAGAACTCCGCGCAGCAGGTCATTGAATTGTTGAACACATTGTAAGCTAAGTGTCATGAAATTGATTCCATGTCACTTCGACTACGGAGCAGAAGCATCTTGAGCGGAAGCCCGAGACAGTTCGGGAAGTAGTCGAAAGACGCTTCAGCTCCTCCGCTCAGTGAGACAATCGAGGATAAATCAGTTTAAGGTCTGTTGAATTAGCGGTTTTACTAACAGATAAAATATTCTGGGCCACAGGAAAATTCAGTTGGAGTTTCCCGCTGATTTTCCTGTAGACCCGTAAATGGAGAAAAATATGACGAAAATTCAAGTATGTTTAGCAGGAGCAACCGGATGGGCAGGATCGGCGCTTTCCCGCGGGATCTATGATGCACCCGATATGGAACTCATCTCAGCTATCTCGAGGAGCTCTGCTGGTAAAAATTTAGGAGATGAGATCGGCGTAGATGGGCTTGGCACGCCAGTATTTGGCACAGTTGAAGAGGCCCTCCAGAATAAGCCGGATGTCCTTGTCGAATATACCAAACCTGATGTGGCAAAACATCACATCCTGGCCGCATTACAAAAAGGGGTTCATGTCGTTGTCGGAACCTCAGGGCTAAGCAACGAAGATTATGAAGAGATAGACAAAGCAGCCAAAGATGTCGGATGCGGGGTTCTGGCGGTGGGAAACTTTGCCTTGACCGTTGTCCTTCTGCAAAAATTTGCCGAAATGGCTGCTATATATATTCCCCATTGGGAAATCATCGACTATGCCAGTGCGAAAAAGAAGGATGCGCCTAGTGGTACCGCACGCGAAATAGCCGATCGGCTTTCGAAAATTCAAGAGTCACAGTTAGATGTCCCAATAGAGGATGTTGAGGGGCCAAAGGAGAGTCGCGGAGCTCGATTGCATGGAAGTCAAGTGCACTCGATAAGGTTGCCAGGATACGTAATTTCACTCGATGCAATCTTTGGAATGCCGGATCAAAAATTGGTCCTGAGGCATGAATCTGGAACAAGCGCAGAGCCATACGTGGATGGAGCGCTTCTGGCAATCCGAGAAGTTGGAAAACTTGTCGGAGTTCATCGTGGGCTTGACAGTGTGATGGAATTCTAGGAATAATCTCTTTATGAAACAGATAATGCAATCGTATAAAAAAGGCGATCTCAGTATTGTCGATGTGCCTCTGCACAACCTCAAGGCCGGTCATTTGTTGGTCAAGACCATGGCTTCGATGGTCAGTGTGGGCACGGAGAAATATATGTTGGAGATGGGTCGTAAATCCCTGGTGGGCAAAGCCATGGCGCGTCCCGACTTGGTGCGCGCCGTGATCGCCAAAGCGCAGGCCGAGGGTATCATGGAGGCCTGGCGTCAGGCCATGGGCCGTCTCGATAATCCGGTGCCCCTGGGATATTCTTCTGCTGGGGTGGTGATCGGAGTCGGCGATGGAGTGGAGGGCTTTTCAATGGGGGATCGAGTTGCCTGCACCGGGGCTGGGTTTGCCGGTCATACAGAGGTAGCTTCTGCCCCAGCTAATCTGTGTGTTCCTATTCCGGACGAATTGGATTTCGATGTGGCCGCATTTGTCGCCCTGGGTGGCATCGCTCTGCAGGCGGTGCGCATGGCGCAGGTCACTTTTGGGGAGACTGTAGGGGTGATCGGTCTGGGTCTCTTGGGCCAGGTGGCGGTGCAACTCTTGACAGCCGCTGGGTGCCACGTTGTTGGAATGGATTTGGATGCCGATAAAGCTTCCTTAGCAACCGACCTGGGCGCAGAGGTTGCAGTGACCGACTATGCGTCGCTCACCTCGAGTGTTCACCAAATGACTGGAGGACAAGGGGCAGACGCAGTCATCATTCTGGCCGCAACTAGCAGCAATCAGCCCCTGGAGCAGGCCGCTTTGAATTGCCGCGAGCGCGGGAGGGTGGTTGCAGCTGGCCTGGTTGGCTTGGAGATCCCTCGCACGCCCTTTTACGACAAGGAGCTCGATTTTGTCGTCTCGCGTGGCTGGGGGCCGGGTTTATACGACCCGGATTTCACCGACAGAGGCGCGAAATATCCATTGGCTTATGCCCGTTGGACGGCGCAGGGCAATATGGCTGAATTTCTGGCCCAGGCTGCCAAGGGGGCCATCAAAATCGATCAACTGATCAGCCATCGTTTCCCATTCGAGCAAGCGCTGGATGCATACCAAATGATCGCCGAGGGAACAGACTCTTACCTTGGCGTACTCTTAACGTATTCTGGCGAGCCTGATTTGAGTCCAACGGTTGAGCTAAAAACTGCTCCGCGAGTTTCCTTTACGCGTTCCCGTGGAGAAGTAGGTATTGGTCTGATTGGAGCAGGTCTGTTCACGCAGGGAACCCTGCTTCCGGCCATGAAAGGCGTTAAAGGCATCCACTATCGAGGTGTATCCACATCGTCGGGTTTGAGTGGCCAGCACACAGCTCGAAAGTTTGGTTTCGATTATTGCACCACGGATTACGATGAAATCCTGCAAGACTCACAAGTAGACCTGGTTTTCGTGCTCACTCAGCATGGGACACACAGCGACCTGACTTGCAAGGCGTTGGAAGCCGGCAAGCATGTTTTCGTCGAGAAACCGCTGGCTGTGACGCTTGAGCAATTGGTTACAGTCAATACCAAATTTCAACAGACTGAAAATGCGACCGTGATGGTAGGCTTCAACCGACGCTTTTCTCCCTTCACGGTTTGGCAAAAGCAGCACTTCGCCAATGTGTCGGAGCCACTGAGCGTCGTATGCAGTGTCAACGCTGGTATCGTTCCAGGGGATCATTGGGTGCACGACCCAGCTGCCGGTGGGGGACGCGTCATCGGTGAAGTGTGCCATTTTATCGATCTTATCCAAAATCTGACCGGTTCAATGCCTGTGCGCGTCTTCGCCGAGACCTTCGGGGAGGGTGCCTACAAACCCAGCGACAATGTGACCATCACCCTGAAGATGGCCAACGGTTCCTTAGGCGCGATCAATTATGTGTCCGGAGGAGATAAACGTCATCTACGCGAGCGGGTCGAGATTACCGGTGGAGGCGCGGTGGGTGTGATCAAAAACTTCCAGGCCGCTCGCTTCACCCGTGGTGGACGCGTGAGAAAAAGGCACAACTGGTTGAGTGTGGACCGCGGCCATGTAGGTGAGATCAAATCCCTCGTGGAGAGTATTCGTAAAGGCGATCCTGCTCCCGTCGACTTCGAAGAATACCTATATACTACGCTGGCAACATTCGCCATCGAAGAATCTCTCAAGACGGGGCAGGCTGTAGAAGTTGATCTTGCTTCTTTGGAAAACGACGTGTAGTCCAATATGCGTATCTTATTACTCACTGCCTATTTCCCCCCTGATACTGGTTCCGCTGCGCACCTGTTTTACGAATTGGGTTGCGAATTGGTATCCCGTGGCCATCAGGTTCAGGTGATCACCAATATGCCTGGGTACCATGCTGTGGGTGCGGATGACCGTTATCAAGGCAAGCGCTGGCTGAAAGAGTCCCTCGATGGCATGGATGTGTACCGAATTGCATCCTTACGCCTTTCGCCTACCTCAATGGTAGGAAGGGCAATGTGGCAATTTGGCATGGCGTTCGCATTCTTTTTGGTGGGACTGCTCGTCCCAAAGGCGGATATCTCTCTCGTGTACTCACCACCACTGACCCTGGGGTTTTCCGCCTGGGGGCTGAGAATATTTCGGGGAATTAAATTCATTTTCAACGTGCAAGATCTATTTCCCCAAAGCATTATTGATCTGGGATTGCTAAGGAATCCACAAATTATCCGCATCTTCGAATGGATGGAGAAAACCATCTATAAGCGCTCAAATGGGGTTGCCGTACATTCGACTGGCAATCAGGAGCATGTGGTTAGAAGGGGTGGGGAGCCAAAGCATGTGCAAGTGATCCCCAATTGGGTAGATACCGATTTCATCCAGCCTGGCGAGCGCCAGAATGAATTCCGGGCGGTTAACAATTTTGGCGATGATTTCTTGGTCTCCTTTGCGGGGGTTTTGGGATACTCGCAGGATCTTGATGTAATTATAGATGCCGCCAAACTTCTCAGAGGTCAAGATCAGATTCAATGGGTTTTGGTTGGCGATGGGGTTGAGAAGGAGCGAATGCAGGCCAAGGCCAGAGAATTGGAGTTGTTGAATAGAGTGCATTTTGTACCCATGCAGCCCAGGGAGAAATACCCAGCCATATTGCATGCTTCGGATGTGTGTTTGGCAACATTACGCGCCGAAGTTACGACCCCGGTGGTACCCTCGAAAATCCTCAGTATTATGGCGGCCGGGAAACCCGTAGTGGCCGCTATGAATTTGAGCGGCGACGCCCCCAAGTTGATCTCTGATGCGCAATGCGGGTTCAGCACGCCCCCTGGTGATGCAACTGCTCTTGCAGAAGTGGTTTTAAAATTGTACACGGATCGCGATCTGTGTGCCCAAGTGGGTGCCAATGGTAGGCAGTATGCTGAAGAGCACCTCTCAAGGAAAGCGTGTGTCTCCCACTATGAACGCATAATTATGGAAATACTTCAGTCAGGGTAGCAAACTAAAAATTCAAGGTCGAAAAACAAAAGAGCGCAGTTCCTACCTGTGAACTGACCCCAAAAAACTAGACACGAAAAAAGGCACCCCCTGTGAGAGAATA
>CAYTKR010000109.1:0-16664 GCA_964438295.1 uncultured Anaerolineales bacterium | reverse complement strand
CTTTTTTGCAGAGTTTTTATCCCCAGTATATGCGTGGATAGATCGCGAGGTGATTTGGACAATGGCCGTATCTATCTACAACGTTTCGGCCCGGATGAGTACATTGGACGAGTGGAGCCAGACGGCAAGCTCTATCGGCACATCCCCCTCGGGTTAGATGAATATGTAGGCAAAGTCGAAGGTGAAGCCTTGCTCGTTTGTGGGGCAGCAGCTTTTCTGCTATTCTTTACAAAGGAAGAAGAATGAATTTCCCAGAAACTCTCATAGTTTCCGGGAAATTAGGGGGACCTGATTTGTAATTCCTTCACTTGAAGTTGAGCGCTCTTATCAAAAGGAAGCGTCCCAAACGTCAGGCCACCATCCGGAGGCAACGCGGCGTATTGGTTATCGATCCACAATACAAACCCTAACGGAGAAAAGGGCGATACTGGGGTCTCGAAGATCAGATCACCATCCACATCGAAACGGACCGTATCAATTTGCCAATTCAGTCTGTAGTGGTGCCATTGGGTGACATCAACACTAATTCGGGCTGCATCTTGTTGGATGATTTTATTGGTCACTCGCCGGAGCAACCGGGCAGTGTACTTCCAGATCATTAATGGGAGCACAGGTACACTCAAGGCTAGGAGCGGCGATGGCCACGTTGATGAACGAAATGTTGCTGCGAGTAGACCATTGGCAGGGAGATCGTCTCGAAATGACAGGTAATTTTGTGGGGAAGCAAAGAAGAACCAGGCCGCGTTCGGTAAGGCTGGAAATCGGCGTGAACCACCTCCAAAGCCCAGCGATAGGCTGAAAGGGTCATTCCAAAAGCCAAAGCCCCAGGTTCCCGGAATGTTGTGATCGGAGACACGAGCCTGTAGAGATAAAGTTAGGGGATGACACCAAGGGAATTCTCTACGCACTAAGCGCCCATAATCATCCAATTGAGCCAACCGATAGCGTCCTTTGGGGCCTGGGGGAATCTCTAGGTCCCACGCGCCAGCACCGGGGTCATTTAGGTTTGAGCCAGGAGTGATGTTGGGGATCAGGTTCATTTCGTAACAGATCAGTTACCATCATTTAATGACTGATCACTGGTAGCTGATTACTGGATATTGGTTATCTTGATTCCAGAATTTGCGTCAAAATCGTTGCCCCACTACCGCCAATATTCTGCGCCATACCAATCCTAGCCCCCTCTACCTGTGACCCTGAGGCTTCACCGCGCAGTTGTTCCACTACTTCCACGATTTGGTACATCCCTGTAGCGCCGACGGGATGCCCGCGCGCCTTCAGCCCCCCGCGCGTGGTCACCGGAATGCGCCCATTAAGGCCAATTTCTCCCTCCAAGCCCAACCGCAGCCCTTGCCCACGCTCTGCAAAACCAGATGCTTCCAGAGACAACGTCGCCATGATTGAGAAAGCATCGTGCAACTCGAAGAGATCGATATCTTCAGGTCGCAGACCCGCCTGGCGATAGGCTTGCTTTGCCGATCTCTCCGCGGCACCCAGCCACAGGGGATCGTGACGATCGTGCACTGCGATGGAATCTGTTGATGCTCCAGAACCGGCTACAGTGATCAGGGGACGATCATCTCGATGGGGAATTGCATCAGCTGGCACGATCACTGTCGCTGCAGCGCCATCCCCAATAGCAGAAGAATCCATCAGGTTGATAGGGTTTGACACCATAGCAGCCTTGAGATAGCGCTCTTTGGTCAGAGGGATGTGCAGACGGGCGTTGGGATTGTGTAAGGCATTGGCATGGGCGTTGATCGAGAAGGGGGCGAAGTCTGCATGCTTCCAGCCATATTCGTGCATGTAGCGCTGCATGACCAGGGCGTTGATGCCAATGAAGGACAAACCGTGGATGATCTCCCAATCCGCGTCAGCGGCAGTGGCCAGACCAGCCGTGGTTTCCTTTGGGAGCGAGTCGGTCATCTTCTCCACACCGACTACGACCGCACTGTCGACCTCCCCAGACGCCACAGCCATCAAGCCCATGCGAAAGGCCGCTGCCCCAGATCCACAAGCCGCCTCGATCTTGAAGGCCTCGCGGCCGCGCATCCCCACCCAATCGACGATCAGTGTGCCCAGTTGGTTTTGCTTGTCCAGCAAACCGGAAAGCATATTGCCGACATACAGCGCCTGGGTGGATTTCACCTCAGCATCTTCCCAGGCAGCAAAGACCGCCTCCCCAGCCAATACCAACAGAGATTTATCCCAATGTTCTGAGACCGGTGTTTGCCCGATTCCTAATATAGCAACTTCACGCATATAAAAAATCCTGAAAATAGGTTGTGTGATGTGCGGAGCACATCACACAACCTATTTTCAGCCATTTTCCTGGCAAAAGCTATCAACTCTCATCATCTAGTGGGACGATGCGCTGTTTTATGGCGAAAATGGCTGCCTGAGTGCGGTCAGCGAGTTGCAATTTGCTGAGGATATTGCTGACGTGGGTTTTGACGGTTTTCTCACTGACTACTAGGGAAGCCGCGATTTGGCGATTATCCTGCCCTTGAGCGATTAGCTTCAATACCTCTAGCTCGCGCGCAGTCAGGCTTTCAAGGGAGGGTGCATCTCCGGAGATCTCCTCCATCAGTCGTTTGGCAATGCGGGGGTGCAGACGGGCTTCGTGACGCGCTGCCGCTTGGACTGCCTCGATGACTTCTTCGGGTAGGGAGCTTTTCAACAAGTAGCTCAGAGCCCCGGCCTTGATTGCGGGAAAGACCAGGGCATCTTCGTGATGGCTGGTGAGCACCACCACCTGCGTATGAGGGCTGATTTCACGGATCTGGCGAGTGGCCTCGACACCGGTCATCTCCGGCATGACCAGATCCATCAGCACAACATCTGGAAGCAATTCAGTAGTTTTCTCAACAGCCGATTGCCCATCTTCGGCCTCACCAAGGATCTCCAGATCATCCTGAACTTCAAGCAGTTGGCGCAAGCCCTGGCGAACGATAGGATGATCATCGACAATTAGGACGGATATGCTGTCGGCCATAATAGATTTCTCAAGACCCTAAGGGTTTTGAAAACGCTTAGGGTATGCCTTAGGGTCTGATTGAGTTTTCTTTATACATCTTCCAACAAAGACAACGTCATTTCAGTCACGACTTCAACATAGTTGTAGCAGTGGTCAGCCTGATTTTTTGCCCGAAACTCGGCCTGACCTTCTTCGGTAGCCAGATCAACCTGGGTTAGTTGTCCGCAGTTCGTTGAGCCAAACTCAGCATCGAACCTTGATACCAATTCCCGAATCAGTCGATAATTCTCTTCGACAGATTCATTCGGAGTGCTCCTACCGGTTAGCATACTGATACCCATGATCGCACCACTTAGCGCGCCGCACTGACTACTAGTGCGGGCGATGCCGCTGCAAAATCCAGTCGCAATTTTGGGGATCAGGTCAGATTCAAATCCTTTCGCTTCGGCAACTGCCAAAAGGACGCTTTCCGTTCAGTAGAATCCACCTGTGCTGAAGAGTTCTCTGGCTCGTTGGGGGGCATTATCGTTCATCAGCATCTCCTTCAAGTTGATTCCACGGGAACTGTGATGTGGATCTGCGTGCCTGTTCCAATTGTACTCCCAATGCTGAATTGCGCTCCTACCTCGGCACTGCGCTCGTACATGCTGCGTATGCCAAGGGATTGTGGAGGATGGACAATCTCTGTGTCGAATCCCTGGCCGTTATCTATGATGGTCAGGCATACTTTGGATGGACCATATTCTAGCACGATGGAGACCTGGCTAGCCTCTGCGTGGCTGGCGATATTATTGAGCGCTTCTTGGGTGATGCGGTATAAGGCTTGCTCGACGTTCAAGGGAAGTTCGCGCTCCCCGTGGATGGATAAATCGATGGGGAGCCCGTGCTGCCCTTCCCACTTCTGCGCCAACTGCCTGATGGCAGTCGCCAGACCTTGGTCTTGTAATGAAGCAGGGCGTAGTTGTTTAATAATGGCGTCCATCTCCAGATGAACGTCTCGAGCTTGTTCTTCGAGCTGCGCCAGCCGTTCCGTCGCTAACCCGGTATCTTTGTCGAGCAATTGGCGGATGGAATTAGCCGTCAGGCTGAGGGCAAAGATCTGTTGTTTGACAGCATCGTGGAGCTCCCGAGCCAGGCGGTTGCGCTCTTCTATAGATGCCAACCCCCTGGCCTCCTCGGCCAGCAAAGCGTTGCGGTCGGCCAGCGTGCGTAGATCGTGCATTTGGTTTGCCAGTTGGTCTGCCATGGTGTTGAACTGGTTCCCCAGCTGGTCGATCTCATCTTTGCCTTTGACTGAAACTCGGCTGGACAAATCTCCATTAGCGAGTGCTGCGCTGGCCTGGCTCATTCGGCGCAGACGTCTGCTGAAGGATAAGGATAGCCATCCCCCGGCGATGCCCGAGATGAGTGTCGCGATCAATGCGCCGCCGACCAGCACGATGACTAGCGCAGTGATGGTCTGGGTTGAGCTAAAGGGGGCATCGACACCGCCGGCTCGGTAATATACCCAACCGAGATGCTCCTGATCTATGCTAATGATGGCTGCCATGCCGATGTGGTCCTTGGCCTCCACGGCATAGGAAACCAGGTCAAAGGGGTCTTCTGATATCAGCTCGCTGGGATTGGTTTGGAATAGATCCAGGTCGAAGCCAGGAAGATGCTCTAAATTCGGGAACGAACCCTGGGGGTAGCGCCAATCATCGTTGCTGCCGACCACCCTTCCTTCAGGATCGAGTACGATGATCCAATCTTCATAATAGATATCCTCGGGATCATCTGATTCGAATATGGGATCAAAGCCCACATCAAAGATAAACTCTTCAGTGAAATCTTCATTGAGGGGCGCTTCATCCAGATAGTAAGCGATGTCATCGGCGATAAAGTAGGCCTGATCGCCAACCCATAGCGCGGGCAGGTCGGTTTGTAGATAGATCAGGTAGCCACCCAAGATCAAAGCAATCAGGATGACTACAGAGATCAGTGTGACGGCCAGGTGAGATAGAGTAAGTTTGAGTTGCAATCCAAAGCGCATATTGGGGCTTCTCGCAATGACAAATTTTAGGAGTCTCTATTCTTCATTATGGTAACACAGGAAGGCTTTCTACAACTTTGCTCAGCTCATCTGCAGAGATGGTGCCTTCAACAACGATGAATTGGCCAGCATGGACAATGGTTGCGACGCTGAACGTACCGAACTCGTCAGTCCAATCTTCGAGCAGGACAGCGACACCCTTGATGGTGACAGTGTCATCTTCGAAAGAAAATTCAAAATCGAAATCTTCTTCCTCGGAGTCGTTAGAACCTTCGGTTTCGGAATCAACCTCCTCGTCGCTGTCCATGTCTTCGTCAGCGTACTCGAGGTTATTGATCTCCTCGATCCAGGGCTCCAAAGAGTCGTAGGGGCTCGCGCTAGTGGTGATCTCAAGGAAGTCATCTTCGCCAGTACCGTAGAATTCGATTATGGTGGCATCGCCTTTACCAGGTACGAACCAGATGTCATCTTCTTCAAATTCTTCTGCCTTGACCAAGTAAGCTTCGGCGAGTTCATATCCATCGGGCAAATACCCGGGGACTAGATCAGCGGGTGGATCTACTTGCTCACACTCTGCGGCTGCGCCTGTTGAAGTTTTTTCTGCGGCCCCAAGAGCTGGCGCAGCAGTGCACCCCAAGCCGATCAACAGCAAGACGAGTGCGGATACGATAAAGTAGTGTTTTCGGTTTTTTGACATAGCATACCTCCGTGTATGTGTATGCCAAAAGGGTATAAGAAAACTCCACGCAGCACATCAGTCTGGGGGTCTAACTTTGGCTCAACCTTTTGATGGAACAAAATCACCCCTTTTTGGGGTGCTTCCCTGTTTGGCGAAAAAATAGAGGCGCGACAAGCGCGTCTCTATTCGATGGTTTTGTGAGCAGATGATGGATTGAATTACTACTTGATTATCATCGCCAGGATATTCCCCACAACAAAAATTCCTATCAGGGCCCAGATCAAACCAGAGCCACTTATTTGGGTTGTAAAATAGAGCCCGATAGAGGGAATCACCATTAGCAAGAATGCAGTCAGGTGAGATTCAAATTTGTGTTCGCGTATCCAGTTCATAAGCATCCAAGACATTCGCTAGGGGGGGCTACGCCACCTCCCCCAAATACTCCAGGGGAACTCCTACGTAGATTTACTCTAATACCTGGTTATAGAAGAATGCGCCGGGGAAATCATCAGCGGCCTTCTTCTCTTTGCCGCTCCAGCTCTCGATATCGATCCGGAAGACGGCAGTGACTTTAAGGTCCGTATCCGTGGTGGGCTCGTAATCGACATCGGGCTTCAAATGGGGGAAATATTTATCGCATAGAAGTTGCAAGCCATGTTTGGCTTCGTCTGAGTCTGTGACCACACAGATCTTCCCAAAGGAGACAACCCCAGAGAACTCGACGCTGAACTCCATAGCGCGCTCGTTGGGCAGCAGGCGGCCCATCTCGCTGACGCTGAAACAAACCTGGGGGTAAGCCTGAGCGTTTTCGATAGTACGGCCCTTTTTAGCGCCGTGCATGTATATGGCATGCGCCTCAGGGTCATAGGCGAAGTTGCGAGTCACCAGGAATGGCTGCCCAGCGTGGGAACTGGCCATGGTTCCAAAGGGAGCTCTTGAAATCAGTTCTCGGATCCAAGCCTCGTCTTTGGCCCGGTCGTGACGGCGGATTTTTGTGAGATCGTCTGTTTTGCCCATGATCAGCCTCCCAATGCAACTCCAATGACAGCTAAAACGCTAACCAACAAGATCAACAACCCGGTATAGATCAGCATCTTACGCATGACTTCACCCTCGCGACCGGCCATGCCGCCGGTGCTGGCGCCAACCACGATCTTGGTGGGTGCGATCACCGATCCCAGCGCACCCCCCGAAGTTTGGGCTGCCAGGATCAGGGCAACGCTGTAGCCCAACAACTCGGCCGTACGCTGCTGAAGGGCAGCGAAAACTACATTGGAATTTGTATTACTGCCAGTCATGAAAGCGCCCAGCGCTCCGATCCAGGGAGAGATGGCTGGGAAGGCGGCCCCCACGCCCTCGGCCAGCCCGCGTGCAAGGGTCTCGGTCATACCGGCGTGCTGCATGATCACGGCCATGGCGACCATCGAGGCGATACCCACACTGGAGGACATCACCCGCCGTACCGTGCCGCTGATGATACGTCCCCCAGCGCCTTTAGTGTACCAGCCCGCCGCTTTGTAGATCAGAAATGCCAGGATGGACGAATATAAGAGAATGGCCCCGGCATGGCGGAAGATGGGGATTGTACGTCCAGGACCTGCGGCCGTGGCATAGCCCAAAGATGTTTGCACCGCAGGAAAATCAAGGCTGAGCTTGACGACCCCGAGGGTGCTTCTGACCGAAGGGATCAGCTGTATGCTCAAAGTGATCGCAATCAATACTGCATATCCTGAGATGGCTATCCCCAAAGAGTGCAGATCCAGTTCCCCATCATCTTCGATCTCGCCTCGGTAGCGACGTGCCAAAGGGTATGCTACGAGCAAACCTGCCAGACTGCCCAAGAAAGCCCCGATATTCCACAATCCCGAGGTAGCAGCCAGGTATTGAGCCGTGCCCATGACCAGACCCAAAATCAATACTGGCATAATGAGGCGGCGAATCGTTCCCCATCCACCTGCAGCATGCGCAACCATCAAGCCTACGCCAATGCCAGCAATACCTAGAAACAATGCTGAGGGCGATGCCAGAGCGGGCCATTCTAATCCTGTTGCTGCCATCATAGCATTGAAGGATGAACCTAGCGATCCAAAGGTCACCGCCCAAGAGTGGCCGATAGATGGGATCACCACAGCAGACAAAGGAGCGAAGCCAATGCCCCCCATAATGGGTGCGATCACAGCAATGGGTACGCCAAAACCGCCCACGCCCTGGATGAAGGAGGCGAAGATCCAACCGATGATCAGGGCTTGCATTCCTTTGTCTGCAGTCAGATGAGGTAAAGCTTTAGCGAGCGCTTTTATTGCTCCTGCTTCATCTGCGACGCGAAAAAGCAAGAATGCCATCCAGATGACGAACAGCACGTCAAAAGATAGCAGCAAGGCTTTGGTATGAGCGACTGCCAGCAGTTGTGGAACCGCCCCGAAGAATGCCACAGCGATGACCAGCGCGCTGAGATAGCCAGCCGCACCGGCCCGCGAAGCGCCCCAACGTAGACCAACCATCAGGGCAAGAATAATAGCGATGGGAGTGAAGGCAAGTAAGAACATGGAAATGTATTTGGTTAGTTTCGAGTTGTGTTACTTCCGGGGGAAACGTATCCCAGGCTCGAAGCGTGAGCGAGCCTCAGTGAGAATCTCCTCATAGAGTTCCAGGTTGCGGTCTTCCAGGTGATCAAAGTTTTGCAGACTATTACTCCCCCAAGTAATGTACCGCAAGGGGTCGGGGTCGAGTTTGGCAGCGATGATCTCCTGGGTGCCCCGAGCCTGAGCCAAACGCCAAGCGATGGGTGTGACGATCATGCTGTGCCCGAAGCCATAATTTCCGCAGGCATCTGTTCCAACGAGGTTGCTTGCAAGCACATAGACGTGGTTGTCATAGGCGCGCGCACAATTGGTTATATACCAGATATCATAGCTGCGCTGCAGAGCTGAAGCCCGGACAATGATATCTGCGCCCTTGACCGCCAGCAGGCGTGAAAGCTCTGGAAAGTCACCATCGTAGCAGATGATCATGCCTATATTCCCCAGTGGTGTTTCGAAAACATCCGCCCGGGTACCGACTGCTGCCCAACCGCCGCCATCTGTGCGTTCCCAGGGTGCCGGGTGTGTTTTGTCGTAGATCCCCACAATCTCTCCATCCGGACCGATGAGGATGGCTGAGTTGTAAACGATGCCACGGTCATCCCCGCGCCGGTACGATGGCCATACAACAAATACACCTAATTCTTGTGCGGTTTTTTGAATTTTTTCGGTGATCTTTCCGGGTGCTTCATCGACCAAATCCCATAATCCTTCTGCTGTTAACCCGGTCTCATATCCAGTGGTGACTGTTTCAGGGAAAACAATCAACTCAGCGGCATATTCAGAGACAGCCTTTTTCAGCCATTCGACCCCTTTATCGACATTGGCCTGCACTTCGTTGGGTGTGATGGAGATTTGTACACAGGCAGCGATGAACTCTTTCATCAAATTTCTCCTACTATTAAGATTTGGTACCTATCCGACGATTTTTCGGATAGCAATTTAGACCGAACCCTGCTCTCGAAGCTTTGATACGTCATCAGGTGCATATTTCAATAACTCTACGAGAACCTCTTCGGTGTGTTCTCCGAGTGTGGGGGGAGGATGGTGCACTTCCGCAGGGGTTTTTGAGAATTTATAAGGAAAGCCGGTAAGGTTAATTGTTCCTGCTGTGCTGTGCTTTGTTTCGATAGCTAATTCACGATCCTCAGCTTGAGGATGATCGAAGACATCGGCGATTGTGTTGATTGGGCCACAAGGAAGGCCGGCATCTTTCAAGTCGAACAGCCAATCATTGGCGTTGCGTGTTAGAAATACCTCGTTTAGTATCCCCATGAGCGCATCCCGGTTGGCCAGTCGCTGGCTGTTGGAATCAAAACGTGGGTCATCTTTTAGCTCTGGACGACCGATTACCTGGCAAAGCAAGCCCCACTGATGCTCATTAGCTGCACCCAAGACGAACCAACGATCTTGCGCTTGAAAGGCTTCGTAGGGAGTAAGGTTGGGATGGGCATTGCCATAGCGGCGTGGTTCTGTCTCACCGATCAGGTAATTGGATGCGACGTTGGCGAGTAGAGCTACATGGGTGTCCAGCAACGACATATCCACCAATTGTCCCTCCCCGGTGATATCGCGCGCGCGCAGGGCGGCTACGATAGCTGTTGCTGCAAACATGCCTGTGTTGATGTCGATGATTGGAATTCCAACTCGGTGCGGTGGGCCTTCAACTGGCCCAGTGATGCTCATCATGCCGCCCTCAGCCTGAAGGATAGCATCATAACCTGGGCGCTCAGCATTAGGGCCGGTGCGTCCGTAACCACTGATGGAGCAATAGATTAAGCCTGGGTTCAGAGCGCTCACATCACTATAGCCCAATCCCATTTTATCCAATACACCAGTGCGAAAATTCTCGACCATCACATCGGAGATTTTGACCAGGCGATGGATGATCTCTTGCCCTTCAGCGCTCTTCAGGTTTACGGTAATGCTGCGCTTATTGCGGTTCGTAGAGATGAAGTAGGCCGATTCTCCCGGGTAAGGGCCATAAGGGTCTCCCACAAATGGTGGTCCCCAACCCCGGCTTTCATCCCCACTTACAGGTCGCTCTACTTTGATGACATCTGCCCCCAGGTCGCCCAACATCATTGTGCAGTAAGGACCTGCCAGGGCACGAGTGATATCTAAAACCCGGATGTTTTTCAGTGCTCTCATTGAACGTTTTCTCCAAGGTAGTACTCCCGAAAATAGGGATGTGGGGTGTGGCGCACCCCACATCCCTATTTTCGATGAATTATAAATGTGAGGCGTTGGAGTTACGAGTATACCATCGGATTATGAATCCCCCTAACAATAAAGCTGGGATCAACACCAACCCCGCCTCTGGGCCGAAGGCACCCCCTGTCCATAGAGACGGGCCGCTTACGGATTGCAAGATCAGTCGATAAGACTCCGTACCGCTGACCTGGAAACCGAAGATGGTGCCCTCGAAGAAATTCCAGCCAATGTGCAGGCCAATGGGCAGCCATAGGCTACGGGTGCGGAGATAGGCATAGGCCAAGAAATAACCCGATATCAGCAACCCCAGCAAGGGAGCCCAGGCGAAACCAGGATTTCCATAGTGTGCTAAAGAGAAGAACAGCGAGGAGATAAAGACTGCCCAATCGATATTGAGGCCCTCTGCCAGGTTTTGCAGCCAGTAGCCGCGGCTGACCAATTCCTCTTGCCAGCCGACGAGTAGGTATACCGCCAGCATGAGAAGCACTTCGCGTACTACCCGGCCCGGATTTTGAAATTCCCATGCGAAACCATCAAAGGTCAGCCAGCCTAAAATCCACTCGATGAAAAAAATCAATCCCATCATGACAGCAGTGATGGAAAAACCAAAGAGCAAATCCTTAATGGCCTGCAAATTGACTTTCAGCCCCAGGCCGGCAAAAGGCCGTTTGTCTACAAAACGGCGGGCGATGAAAATCGAAAGGGTAATGCCCCCCAATGCCACGAATGCGTTGATCAGAAGGAAGGGTAAACCGCTACGTTCAGCCCAAAGGAAGAGTGGCGCGGCGATGACGGCAAATGCAACCAACGAGGCTGCCAGGATACAAAAATGCGCCTGCAGGCGCCATCCAGCGCGCAAGCGCTGTTCGTCCGGGTTGATGAAGAGGATCGCGATGATTTCTCTTAGCATGATGGAAAGTGAGCAGCAAGAAGTTATCAGTCAGCGGCGGTCAATACAGGCTACTTTTTACTGTCTACGGAAAACTGACCACTTGTACTCGGCCACTGGTAACTATTTTCCCACAACTTTCGGTATCTTGTTACTTCTTCTTCCCAACGCTGATTATCCCATCCTAATTCAGACTGGACGATGGGTTTGATCTGAAAAAGGCGATCAAGCCCCCCGCGCGGTAACAGCAATCCCAAACGCGTCCGACGTAACAGCAGGTCGTCTAAGTGGACGACACCCTCAGCGCGTGCTGCCCAGCGCAGCTCTGCCCACAAGGTCGCAGTGTCTGGGATGGGGGTCAATTCGGATGATGGGGAGCTTTTGATGATCTCAACGGCCTGGACCCCGTGGCGGCCTTCCAAGAGCAAGCGCATTGGCAAAGACATCTCCTCCGTATCGCGTGAGGGCGCTACAGGATCAAGAACGGGCTGTTTTGAATCGAATTTTTGATGATTGGGCAGGTCTCTGCGTAGGGTTTTAAGGGCATCACGAGCCATCAGCCGAAAGGTGGTCAGCTTGCCGCCGCTGACGGATAACATTCCCTTTTCACGCCAGATGACGTGTTCGCGGGATTCTTTGGATGGGTTCGCTTTGCCAGTATCTACGACAGGGCGGATACCAGAGAATGTTGAAAGCACATCATTGGGGGTGATCTCCAATTGAGGGAAAACATGGCTCAAGGCCGCTAGCAAGTATTCAGCTTCATCTTGGCTGATGGCAGGATCGGTTTGCGCTTCCGGACCGTGATCGACGTCGGTGGTGCCCATCAGCACCACACCATGCCAGGGCAACGCAAAGACAGGCCGCCCGTCCCAGGGATGGTGAAAACTCACCGCTCGAATGAGAGGTAACCGCTCACCGGGAAGGATCAAATGACTACCCCTCAATAATCGTAGACGGGTCGGCTTGTCAATATGTTTTCGCAGTTCATCGACCCAGGCTCCAGTAGCATTGATCACCACGCCAGCTTCGATCCCAATTTCACGTTCATCGGATTGATGTCCTTTATCGACCAAGGCGATACCTCGCACGGCACCGTTCTGTGAATGTAACAAACCCGTCACCCAGGCGTAATTCAAGGCCGTGCCGCCGGCCAGCACGCCTTCACGGATCAGTCGCAACACCAACCGGGCATCATCGGTTTGAGCGTCGAAATATCGATATCCATCGATCAATCCTGGAGAGGTCAGCGGGGGGCACAGGGCGCGCATATCCAGGTCGTCATAGTGCCGGTGGCTCCAACTGCGAGCCATGATGTCATAGATGATCAGCCCCGAACGGAAGACCCAGCCTGGCAATTTATCCCCTTCCAGATGGGCGTAAAGGAACCCTAATTTGTTGATCAGGCCGCGCCCCTCTTTCAGCAATTGCTCACGCTCGTGAACTGATTCCAGCGTGATCTTGATTTGCGCATTTTTGAGATAGCGTAATCCCCCATGGACCAGCTTCGAAGAGCGGCTGGACGTGCCTGAGGCAAAATCGTGGGCTTCAACCAGGAGCGTGCGCAAGCCCATGCGCACGGCCTCCCGGAATACACCCGCTCCGGTGATGCCACCGCCGATGACGATGACATCCCACGGTTGATTGAGTTGAGACCAGATTTGGTCACGCCAGCCTTTGTTCCACATAGTTCAGTAAACAGTAGTCAGTTGTCAGTAGCCGGTAAATAAAGGAGCTTTCCTGGATTGAGAATTCCTTCTGGGTCAAAGACGCGCCGCGCGGCTTCAATTGCCTGCATTCCCAGCGCTCCTTTCTCGGCTTCCAAGTAGGGGGCATGATCGCGGCCTACACCATGTTGGTGGCTGATGGTGCCGCCATGAGCGACGATGGCCTCACTGGCGGCGCTCTTCATCTTCTGCCAGCGCTCCAGGAGTGCATCGGGGTCTGCGGTTCTGCGGAAGGCATAAGTGACGTAGATACTGGCCCCGTCCCGGTAAATGTGTGAGAGATGGGCGAAAACTAAAATCCGTTCATCGAAGCTCAGTGCGGCATTGCTAATCGAGGCCTTAATGGCTTGCGCTGCGGAAAGAATGCCCTTCCAGGGTAGCGCTGTTTCCAGCGTATCGATGGCGACGCCATGTTCCCAAAGGGTGTTACGCAAATACGGAGTCCGGAAGCGGCTTTTTGCCCAGATCGTTCCGATGATGGCCCCCACTGGCAACCCGCCATTGGCGCGGCAAACAGATTCGATTGCTTTGCGTGTGTGATTTACCTCGCTACGCGCGCCGGTAACCCCGTAAATTAACAAGCAGCGTTCAGGGCCATAGCCGAGCAGATCGAGGCCGCGGCGAGCATAGGCGACTAGGCGATCCTTGCCGGATAAGATCAAGTTGGCTTCTGTCTCGTCGGCATCGCTCAGCCGTAACATCGAGGCGCTCATATTGGATTGGCTGTTCGCGCGCAGCGCGGCGACTCCTTCGTCCCAGTGGTGGAAGAAGACCCCAAAGAAACCCTCGGCTTCAGGCTGGGGGCGCACGCGTACCGTGGCCTGGGTGATGATCCCCAAGCGTCCTTCAGACCCCAGGATCAACTGCCGTAGATCGGGCCCGGCGGCGCTGGCTGGGTGTGGGGGAACCTGTAATGAGCCCTTTGGTGAGACTACCTGCCCCCCTACAAATAGGTCTTCGATGCGGCCGTAATGCAGAGACTGTTGCCCGCTGGAGCGAGTGGCGATCCAGCCTCCCAGGCTGGAATATTCGAAAGATTGGGGGTAGTGACCTAGGGTGTAACCCTGGTGGTTTAGTAGCACTTCGATCTCTGGGCCGCAGATTCCAGCCTCAAAAGTCGCCAGGTGACTGGTTTCGTCCAGAGCCAAGAGTTGGTTCAGGCCACCCAAATCTACTGTGATCACGGGGGCCGAGCCTGGTATTGGATTGATATGTCCAACCACACTGGTCCCACCGCCATATGGGATCAGCATCGTGCCTGTCTCACGAGAGTATGCGAACAGTGTGGAGATATCTTCAGGCGTTTTCGGGTAGCTAACCCCATCGGGGAAGGTTGGGATTCGTCCTGAGCGCAGCGCGATCCAATCGGGCAGGCTTTGGCCGCGGGCATGTCGCAGACGTTCCTCGGGAGTAGTAGAAACCCCAGGCGCGCTGGCCAACCTCGAAGGAGGCATGCTGGCCAGAACATCGTCCATCTCTACGTCCGGGATGGGAGTCAGGTTTCCTAGTTTGCCTTTTAGAAAAGAGAGCGCGGCATCAGTTATGTGATAGGTGATCGATGAGTCGCCCCAACCATTCCAGCATTTCATGGGTTCAGTGTACCAAAAACACGACAGGGCCTGAAGTGAGAAGTATCCTACTCTTCTTCTTGTCCCCTGGACATCAACCGGCGCCAAGTGCGGAAACGCTTTGAAGGGGACCTTTCCCGGTTTCTGAATAAAAGGAATCCCCCCAGGGCAGTGCACAGAGCACCCAACAAAAACCACTGGGTTACCACTGACTCAGTTCCCAGTGATGCGCCGTATAGCAGTAGCAGAAACAATCCGACGATTAAAAAGAATGTGCCGATCCGTGTTCCCATGAATTTCGAAATCTTCGCAACGTGAATCTAGAAAAGGGCGGTGTCAGGGTTCGTAGGCCCCAAACACCGCCTATGATCTGGAAAGCAACAGTTATTCTATGCGCGACTGAATTTTTTCATGCATATAGAGCTGCAAGTAATAGTGCCCGCCGGCGTTCTTGCCGCTAGAGCCGGAACCTTTCCACCCGCCGAAAGGCTGGTATCCTGGCCAGGCTCCTGTGGTGGCACCCTGGGGTCGGTTGGCATAGTTGACGCCAGCCTGGATATTCTCGAAGAACCATTGGGTTTCCTCTTCGCTGCCGTAGAACCCAGCTGTGAGGCCATAATCGACATCATTGGCCAGAGCCATGGCTTCCCCTAGGCTTTCGACCTTTTGAACCATGGTGATAGGCAGGAACATTTCGTCCTTCCAAAGGTGGTGGTTCAGGGGGACGTCTGCAGCAATCGTAGGTGAACAGAAGTAACCGTTAATGAAATTCCCTTGGGTGAGCACCTCACCGCCCGTCAGGATGGTGCCGGCTTCTTTGAGCTCATCGGTAAATTTCAGGAAATCCCGGTAGGCCCAACTGTTGACAACCGGTCCTAAGTAGACCGATCGATCCGTGGGATCGCCTACTTTCAGCTCGCTTGTGAGCTGGACGATGCGTTCGACAACTTGGTCGTAGAGAGGCTCTTCGATATAGATGCGCGAACATGCCGAACATTTTTGACCTTGCAAACCGAAGGCTGAACGTACAATGCCCAGCGCAGCGCGTTCGACATCGGCATTCCGGGAGACAATGGTGGGATTCTTGCCGCCCAATTCCAGGATGGTGGGGCGAATGTATTTGCCTTGAGCGAAGCTACGAAAAATGCCCATGCCAACATCGTAAGAACCGGTAAAGGTTAGGCCATCCACATCGGGGCTGTCGACCAGCGCCTGGCCGAGCACGCTGCCAGAGCCCGTCACATAGTTGACCACGCCCTCAGGCAGCCCGGCATCGACGAAGCATTCCGCCAGCAGGCGCACGGTCCACGGGGTATCCGTGGCGGGCTTCATCACCACGGTGTTGCCGGCAACTAGTGCCGCTCCGACGGGACCACCGGTCAGCGCCGCGGGGAAGTTGAAGGGGCTGATCACCAGCCACACGCCATATGGGCGCAGCACAGAATAGTTTGACGATGTGTAGCCCACCAGGGGGTCAACTCCCATCTGTACCACAAAACCCTGGTTCTCTTCCATTTCGTCACAGGCCCAGCGGATCAAGGCTGGGGTTTCGGCGACATCCCCCAAGGCTTCCATGCGGTTTTTGCCCACTTCCAGAGAGCAAGCTACTGCGATTTCGAAGAGGCGCTCGTTCATGATATCGGCAGCTTTACGCAGCAAGAGCACGCGCTCTTGCCAGGGCATGCGGCTCCAGCGTGGGAAGGCAGCTCTGGCAGCGGCGATGGCAGCGTTGGCATCATCAACAGTGCCGGTTTGAAAGACAGCAAGCACTTCTTCAGTGTTTGATGGGTTGTGGCTTTTGAATTTCCTTTTGGCGTAGGCATCTTCACCATTGATGATCATGCCATATTCAGTCCCTAGGGAAGCCCGCGCTTTGCCTAACGCTTCATCATAGCGGGTGTGAAGCTCCTCTGGCGGATCGAACATGGTCGCATACGTCAGTTGAAAAGAACTCATTAAATACTCCTTTGGTGCAAAACAGGTTTATCATCAATCGAAC
>CAYTKR010000108.1:0-16869 GCA_964438295.1 uncultured Anaerolineales bacterium | reverse complement strand
AAGCTTACCATGTCCTTTTCTATTCTATTGCGCAACTTTGCGCTGTAATAATAGAGATAACCATGTTAAGAAAACTGACCACACTCATAACAGCCCTGGGCCTGCTGGCCGGGCTCGAGTTTGGCCTGACGATCATATTCATCGCCAGAACCCAGGAAAATTGAAATGCAATCGTGAACCTTGGGGATGACCAGTCGGCAGTTCTTGGCCTCTACCCGATCACAGTCTGCGAACATAGGCCGTATCCCAAGATCAAGGTGTCATACTGGCCATTAGCTTTATCGATTTCTCCTTGAAGTGCACCCCGCAACGCTTCAGGGTTGACATGCAGCCCAAAATCCAGCACCGCGTGATCATATTTTGCTGGCATCATGGTAAGCATTTCCTCGACCACGGTGGCACAGGCCAGAACCAGAGTTTTGTTTTTGGATGCCCTATTCATGATGATGGCTTGCTTGTGATGGGTCTGAAATCCTGGCGAAGGTAATAGATCCCTGTTCAGATTTCGCCAGCACGTAATCCGAATGCTCGACGATCTTCCTGGCCCTTTGGAATGGCAAGCCATAGACTAGGAAGTTTATCGTCAGGGAAATATGTTGGTACTCTTCCCCAAGATTTTCCTGGGTCGTTACAGTCGCCGGTCTTTCTGCGCTGACGACGCTGATTTGAAGAACTCCATCCTCTCCGAAGCTCGCAAACCCTTTGATGTGCCCGATGACTGTATTGTCGAGCCGGGAACTTTCTTGGGCCAAGTTTTCCAGAAAGCTGCTCAGAATGCGCTGCCAATCCGTAACCGAGAGAGGCTCTTGGAACTGCCATTCGATCACTGCGGAATAGGGCTCAAGCGACAAATTGGTCATGGCATGATTCCTTGAAGCATTTTCTTGGATAACGATTCACTCGAGGAATAAACAAACAATTATCCAGTAGGATTTATTTCATTGGCAATTGTTTTGGCACGCTCGAGTTCTTCATTTGCGGTAAGATCAGCCTTTGTGAGAATCACCTGGTTGGCTTTTTCAACTTGCTTGGTGATCAAAGGTGTCAGAACCTAATAAAGTTCGTGAATCCGCAGTGGGTCCAACAATGCGATGGATTTGATGCTTTGGAGTGGTCGGCCCTTGTAGTAAGGCAACGCGTTTGATTTATTCCCTGGTTCCGACGCGCCAGATGGCTCAACGAGCACCAGATCGATATCATATTGCTCGATAAGCTGCTGAAGGGCTAAAACCAAATCCGGTGAGAGGGTGCAGCAAATACAGCCATTCATCATCTCCCAGACATTCAGGTCAAGCTAGCTGCCACGTACCTCAAGGGGATAACCCATGCCCACACCTGAAGATCAAGCCCGAGAGATCATCGACCAGAAACTGACCGCCATTCGTGGATATATCCAGGATAATCCATTAAAATGGGAGTTGGATCTGGACAACTATCAAATTGGCATTATGCAACAAAAAACAAACCATCTAAGAACTTGTAAGAATATGGACCATGCCCAAAATCAATTTCGATAAACTGCCCGAACCTGTGCAAGAACTTTTCTTCCTCGGCGAAGATGCTGCTCGAGGCCGCCAATGGCCAGATTATCTTGCATTTGGTCTTACTACCGAACACATCCCTGAGCTATTACGTATCGTTCGCTATATCCAATCATTTTGGAACGATGACGAATATGATGATGATCAAGGGTACACGCCCATCCATGCCTGGCGGGCTTTGGGCCAGCTTCAGGCCAATGAAGCCATCGATACGCTCATATTCCTGGCTCATGAAAACGAAGAATACGACAGCGATTGGATAGGCGAAGAAATCCCGGTTGTCTTAGGAATGATTGGCCCGGATAGTATCCCCGCCCTCAGAGGGTATTTAACCAGCCCTAAAAGGAAGCCCTGGGCGGCAGTTACCATTGCTCACTCACTCGAAAAAATTGGCAACCAACATCCCAAGGGTCGTGATAAATGTATCGCTGCCCTCCAATCTGCCCTGGAAGGTTTTCTCGAAAACGATGGAACGCTGAATGCATTTTTGATCTCCTATCTATTAGATTTGAAGGCTGTCGAAGCGGTCGCGCAGGTGGAAAAGGTCTTTGAATCAGGGAACGTGGATATCTCTGTGATGGGAGATTTCGAGGATTTTCAAATCGAGTTGGGCCTGCTCGAAGAACGTTTGACCCCACCGCAGAAATTCCAATGGATGAAAGATACTGAAAGTGAGTGGGAAGCCTATCGAGAGTCTCAGCGCTTATTGGAGCAACTCCAAGTCCAAATTGCTGAGCAAAAAGAACAATCAGCTGAGCAGGTCAAGAAAAAGCGCCGTGGGAGGAGAAAGAAGAAACGCAAATGATGCAGCTTGAGTCAATTGTGGAGGAGTTGGGGAAGGACTAACACCAGATATTTTCCAGGAAATGGAAGCATACAATTCAAAAGGCCCGGCGATTCCCCTTTTGGAGCCGTCCGGCCTGGATCAATTCTTTGGGACAACGTCGAGAAGGTTATACGATGGAGGCAGAATGAAGGACAAAGTACGGGTACATGGAGAGCAGGATACCCTTCTATCACACAAAGCAACTGAACTTACAGATCTGTTCGATTCTTTCGATCGTGAAGACCTGGCTGGTGGGTACGCAGCGGCCGTATTGAAGGGCGACCAGATCATTTTCAATAAATGTTATGGGGTTGCCAACCATGAATATGAAATTCCCTTTACCGCGGAAACCGTGTTCGATTACGCATCCCTGGCCAAGCAGTTTACCGGTTTGTGTTTTGCGCATCTGATTCTCGAAGATCAAATTGACCTGGAAGATGATATCCGCGCCTACCTGCCCGAGCTACCGGAGTACGGCCATACCATCCGGCTCAGGCATCTCCTGGGACATACCAGCGGATTGCGAGATTGGTTCCACCTGGCGCAGCTTGCCGGCCGGAGCGAAGATGATTCGATTTCCGAACGATTTCTCTCTGATCTACTTTGCCGCCAGAAGGCTCTGAATTTCGTTCCGGGCAGCCGGTTTGCCTACAGCAATTCCGGGTATTTCCTGTTGGCGAAGATCCTTGAGCGCCTTACAGGGCAACCTTTGCGGGCGGATGCGGAGGAAAATATCTTTGCGCCATTGGATATGAAGAGTACATTTTTCTTGGAGAATGAGAAAGCGATCGTCAAAAACAGAGCGATGCCCTATTACCGTGATCAGGAGGGCATTTATCGTCAGGGTGGAACCAGATTGGCCGCTATAGGGAGCAGTTCGCTGTTTTCTTCCCTGGACGATATGATCTCCTGGGCCCAGTATCTCGATGCTCAAATCGTCGGCCAAAGTGAACACTTCGAGTTGATGTTATCGCCAACGGTTTTAAATGATGGTTCAACTTCACAGTACAATTTTGGATTTGCGCATGGGCATTGGAATGAGCTAGCTTGCCTGGGGCACGGGGGAAGTTGGAATGGCTTTGCCTGCGAACTGGTGTATTTTCCCGTCGAGAGAGTGTCGATCTTGTTCATGACCAATCGGACGCCCAATTTCGTCAACACGCATGATGCTGTGCGGCAGATCATGTTCGATGTTGCGGAAATGCATCCTGATGAACCAAAGCCACACAAGGGCGAAAACAAGACCACGGCGAGCGTGGCCGCGGAGTGGAACGATGACATCTTGGGGGAGTACGTCTATCGATGCGATGAAGCCAGCCGCATTTACCATAAAGCGAACCTGAAGCGTGTAGATGGGGAGCTTGTGTTTCGATCCACCTGGCTTCCTGAGATGCTGCTGGCCCCCGAAGGGCAAGGAAATTTCAGGGCAATGGGTACGGATTTTCACTTATCTTTTCAGCCTTACGGCCAGGAACCAATCGAAGAGTTGGTCGTACGAGGCGGCGAAAACTTTATTCTCAGCCATGTACGGGAAACAATCCCGCCTGAAGTTGAGACAGCGGGGCTGCCTGGCACTTATTTTTGTGAAGATGTTTTAGTGGCAATTGTCCTGTCTGTAGAAGATGGGCGTCTGGTGATGAAGCACCTAGTTCATGAAGACGTGGTTTTGGCATATATCGGCCCCGATACGTTTTTGGGGGATCAGCCCTGGTGTGAGGAAATTGTTTTTTCGCGCGACCAAAACCACAATTTCGATGGCTTTCTACTCAGCGCCAATAGCGGCAATATGATGATGAACGTTCGCTTCGAAAAATATCTCAAGGGAGATCTTTAGCAACTGGTAGATTTTTTGTCGATCACGCCTACTCTTCGAACACGCCGGCACGGAAGGCCTGCAGATAACTTTGCGCAAAACGATCCTCCCCTAAGACCAGGTTCGTGGCAAGTATGGTCTGGATCATATCTTTGTTGAGGGGGTCGAGAATGGCACTATCCAATCCGGCTGCCATTGCCAAGGTCAGGAAGGTGCGATTGACAAATTTCCGAGCAGGCAGTCCAAAGGAGATGTTGCTCAAACCAATAGTAAAGTGGGTATCTGGGTACGCGGCGCGAATAATTTGCATGGTTTCTAGCGCGATCTTGGCGCCGTTGGTATCTGTGGATAGCGTCATGGCCAGTGGATCGATGTAAAGGTACTCATCGGGGATTCCAGCGCTCCTTGTTTCCGCGATGATAGTGGTGATGATGTCTACCCGCTCTTCGCAATTGTGAGGGATTCCGGAGTCATCTAGGGCTAGAGCGATGACCGGACAGTTGTGCTCTGCTACCAGGGGGAGGATGCCATCCAGGCGCTTGCGTTCGCCGCTGATCGAGTTGATCAGCGGCGTCTTGTTTACCAGACTCAATCCCGCTTTTATCGCCTCGGGGTTGGGGCTGTCCAGGCAGAGGGGCAAGTCTGTCACAGCCTGGATGGTATCGACCAACCAGGCCATGTCCTCAGGTTCGCGATCGGGGCTGGTGCCGGCGTTGACATCCAGGTAGGCAGACCCGGTTTCTGTCTGTCGTATGGCGAGGTTTTGGATGTGCTCGATATCCCTTTCCAGGATTGCCTGCCCAACACGCTTTCGCGTTCCGTTGATCTTTTCACCGATAATTTTCATGTCGAAGATCTCCTACATTTCAGTAACCGAAGAGTTTGCTGAGAGCGTTTATCATGAAGAACTCTGCTATCTAAAGGAATTCCAAGAATATTTCCGTAGTTTTGTCATTGCGAGCCGCCAAGGGCGCGCCGCAGGCGAGCGAAGCAATCTGTGGTCCTGCTTGAAGATTGCTTCGTCACCTTCGACCCCTCGCCAGAGGCGCGCCTTCGGCGAGGGCCAGGGTCCTCGCAATGTCATTTAAAAACTCAGATGAAATACTATTCAGTTTATCGCACCAAACTCTCGACATGCAGCGACAAAGGCTTCCATATTCTCTGGTTTGGCATTGATCGGTGCATCACACCCAGGACATAGGATCAAGCCCTGGGGGCCAACATCCCGCACCAACTCCTGCACGTAATTCCACATATCCCCAGGGGATCCAGCAACAAACAAGGATGCGGGAACATCACCCATGATGGCCATATGCCCGTCGAGGATCTCTTTTGCTTTCCGGATATCAGTCATGCCATCGGGGTTGAGCAAACAGGTCTTGGCCGGAAATTCTCGAAAGCGCTCCAGATCGCGTGTCCAGTCCTGGTCAATGTGCAAAATGGGTACCAAACCTGCCGCAGCAACGGCTTCAGCCGTCTCCTTCATATAAGGGAAGACAAAACGGTTCCATTGATCCGGGCCGATCAAGGAGCCTGCAGAACGCCACCCGCCAATCCATACACCCATTGCCCCTGAGCTTTTACCAGCTCTGACCAGCGTGGCGATCATATCGGGCAACATCACATCCATTGCCTGTTCAACTTTATCAGGAATGCGATAAAGATCGAAGAAGAATTTACTCATGGAGCGAGCCCCGCACAGTGATTCGTACGGAAATGTGCCGATAGCCCCACAGAGAGGGACGTAGCCAGCGTTCTTGTAGCGTCGATTGGAACCAGGCGTTGCCAGAATGGTGCGAAAAATGAACTTTGAAAACCCCTTGGGATCGTGCAAGATTTCTGACAAAAAGCGAGATTGGAATTTGTTCCAACCCTCCTCGATGAGCACATCATAGTCTTCAACCGTCATGCGCTCCTTCTCTTCGATCTGCCAGAGGGTGTCTGTTGGCAGTTCCCTGCCTGGCATGAGCACTTTCGATAGCCAGATTGAACCCAGGGCAACATCAAAAGGCGCGCCCGTAATCGGTCCATTGAAACCATCGATGCCGCCAAGTTTTTCAGCGGCCTCGAAATTTGCCCTCTGCTGAACCTTCATATCACCAGCAAAATCCGCAATGGAGATGTCGAGATAGCGCGGCACAAACCCGCTGCCAATAAATGCCACTGGGATTCGATCAACCGCTTCGTATTTGACAACTTTCTGAAACCGTTTTAAGTTTTCCTGGAAGAGACCAGGACGTTTGGGATATTTCATTGCTTTCCTCCAGATCGATGATCATTCGGTAATATTTTCCACCACGCCCGAAATCAAGCCTGCGTTTTGGCCGAATTTTTCATTCCCAATCCGTTCGATCAATGCGGGTAGTAGGATTTTGCCGTCTCAATCATGGCGCGGAAATTTTCGGGTTTGGTATCAATAGGCACTTCGCAGCCAGTCGCTAGAATAAATCCATTGTCCTTGCCCACGATATCGATCAGCTTCTTAACATATGCTTCAATATCCTCTGGTGTTCCCAACGTCAACATGGTCGCAGGCACATCGCCCATCAAACAAAGATGGCCACCGAGAATTTCTTTGGCTTTGAAGATGTCAGTCATGCCGTCCAGTTGCAGGATCGCTGAACGAGGTTCTAGCTCTTTGAAGAAGGGGAGCATCAACGTCCAATCGGAGTCATGGTGTAGAAGTGTTGTAATCCCTTCTTGTTGGAAACTCTCCACCATGTACTTGAGTCCTGGCCAATAGAACTCTTCGAAGGTTTTGGGACTGATAAAAGAGGCTGCTCCACGCGCCGCGCCGTGCATGATGCGTGGAATACCAGTGGCCTTTGATTTGCGAACCCCCAAGGCAATGATATCTGGCATCATCGACTCGATGGCGGCCTTGACTTTCTCTGGTCGACGGTACAAATCCAGGAAGAACTTATCCATCGAGCGAGCTCCAGCCAGGACTTCAAAGGGATGGCTAATAGCTGCCGGCATCATGGTGGGGTGGCCGCGGTCAGCCCATTTTTTGATTTGTTTGATCTGAATACGTTCCGCTTTGATCAACTTGGGTATAGTGGTTATCTGGCCCAGAAATCCGGTCCGTTTTCCTGGGACCATGCGCGGTAGGTATTTATTCCAGAAATACTTATCCCAGCCGTTCTCGATGACATAATCGTATTCATCGACAGTCATCAATTCTTTCTCATCGAATTGCCAGACGCTGTCATCGGGAAGATCTGTGCCCGGCATCTTGATGGGAGCGGGTATGCTGTGAGAAAACAGAATCGGCTCCATACGGCCACCGCTGAATATGATGTCCCAGCCGCCAAACTCATCGAATGTTTTTTCGTGGGATTCTTCATTCAATTCATCGCTAACGACAAAATCCTTCGCCAGAATTCCTTGTTGGCGCGCGCCAAAGAAGAAAACCATCAAACATACAGGGACTCGATCCACGGGCTGTAAATTCACTGCCGCTTCCAGGCGTTCGATACTGGTCATGGTTTCTTTAATCATTTTGCTCACCTCACTTCATTTCTCGACCATATGCCTTATCCCAAATACTTGTTGCACAATGTCACGGCTGCATTGGCATCTTTGCCCCAGTCATCGGCCCCTGAATAGGCCTTAACCTCTTCATTAACCAGACCGCCGCCAATGATAACCTTGACTTGATCGCGAATCCCGGCAGCATCGAGAGCTGTCACAGTGTCCTTCATGCCGTCATACGCTGTGGTAATGAGCCCGGAAAGCCCTAGCAGATTACTGCCAGTTTCCTTCAACTTGGAAACAAACTGATCAGGGGGTACATCAACACCGAGGTCGTGTACTTCGAAACCATCGGCCCTCAGCAATGCGACCACCAAGTCTTTGCCGATATCATGGATATCGCCCTGGACGGTACCAAACACCACCTCGCCTTTGGTCTCCGTGACTAACCCGGTCATGGATGGACTGAGAATCTCGCTAGCCTGCTTGAATATTTCTCCAGCCATCATCAAGTCGGCAACAAAATAGTCTTGAGTCTCATAGCGTTTGCCAATCTCGACCATACCTTGCCGGCAGGCCTCGAAGATCACCAGAGGATCTGTGCCATTCTCTAAAGATTGCTTAACAGCTGTCAGCACCTCCTCCTCTTTTAGGTCAGACAACAGTTGAATGATTTCGTTGGTCATTTTACTCTCCTTTATTGATTGGAAATTCGGGATGGGTGTGGACTATTTCTTCGCTGTGGAAGAAGTGTTGATACGTGCTGCTCTCACCAGGATCGATGACGACAAATTCATCATCCCAAGGGCCAAAGAGCGTCTTTTTAACCAAGTCATTTTTTCCCTGGATCTCTTCATAACGCAGGTTGAATTTCTGGGCAGTTTCTTTCGAGTGCTGCCGGTAGCGATCCAGATTCTTCAGACCCGTATTGATAAAGGCCAGCCGAGTGTAATTCCGCAAGAGCAGGCGGATCATGCGGTCGGCGCGTTCCTGTCCATATTTTTCTACAATCAAGTTATATTCATGAAAAGGCGTGTCCCCCACTTCGATCCAACCTTTCGTGAAATAGTATGTGCCGGGCTCAAGTTTGGCCTGACGATCATATTCATCGCCAGAACCCAGGAAAATCGAAATGCAATCGTGAACCTTGGGGATGACCAGTCGGCAGTTCTTGGCCTCTAACCCGATCACAGCCTGCGAACATAGGCCGTATCCCAAGATCAAGGTGTCATACTGGCCATTGGCTTTATCGATTTCTCCTTGAAGTGCAACACGCAGCGCTTCAGGGTTGACATGCAGCCCAAAATCCAGCACCACGTGATCATATTCTGCTGGCATCATGGTCAGCATTTCCTCGATCACGGTGGCGCAGGCTAGCACCATAATTTTGTTCTTGTACTCGCTATTCATGTTGATGACTGGAATGAGATGGATCTGAAACCCGAGAGATCACGATGGTCCCTTGTACAGTTGTTGACATCATTTTTGCCGAATGCTCGACGATTTGTCTCGCCCGTTGGAATGGCAGGCCGTAAACCAGGAGGTTGATCGTCAGGGAAATATGTTGGTACTCCTCCCCCAGATTTTCCTGGATCGTTACAGTTGCCGGTCTATCTGCGCTGACGACGCTGATTTGAAGAAATCCATCCTCTCCGAAGCTCGCAAACCCTTTGATGTGCCCGATGACCGTATTATCGAGCAGGGAACTTTCTTGCGCCAAGTTTTCTAGAAAGCTGCTCAGAATGCGCTGCCAATCTGCAGCCGAGAGAGACTCTTGGAACTGCCATTCGATCACCGCGGAATAGGGTTCAAGCGACAAATTGGTCATGGCATGATTCCCTGAAGCATTTTCCTGGATAACGATTCATTCGAGGAATAAACAAACAATTGCCCAGTAGGATTTATTTCATGGGCAATTGTTTTGGCACGCTCGAGTTCCTCATTTGTGGCAAGATCGGCCTTGGTGAGAACCACCTGGTTGGCTTTTTCAACTTGCTTGGTGATCAAAGGCGTCAGAACCTGATAAAGTTCGTGAATCCGCAGTGGGTCCAACAAAGCGATTGATTTGATGCTTTGGATTGGTCGGCCCTTGTAGTAAGGCAGCGCGTTTAATATGTTCCCTGGTTCCGCCGCGCCAGATGGCTCAACGAGCACCAGATCGATATCATATTGCTCGTCAAGCTGCTGAAGGGACAAAACCAAATCCGATGAGAGGGTGCAGCAAATACAGCCATTCATCATCTCCCAGACATTCAGGTCAATCTGGCGCATCAATTGATCATCGATGCCAATCTCCCCAATCTCGTTGACCAATATCGCCGATTTCAATCCGCTTTCGATAGCATGATTGATGAGTTTGATGATGAAGGTGGTCTTGCCAGAACCTAAAAAGCCGGTTACCAGGAGCAGGTGCATATTCAATTCTGTTCAACTTCTATAGGGTGACTAAACTTCCATAGGGTAGTTTATAGTATAATAGGGTTAATGTCAAGATTATTGTCAAATTCAGCATGCCTTGCTACAATTTATTGGAGTTCAATTCTTCGAGTGCGATAAGCTAAAAAATATTCTTTGACAATCGCTGCACCGAACTGCAAACGTCTTTCGAACCAATTTGCGGACTTATGGCTGAAATCAAAGGCGGCCGGGCAGCCGCTCACCCTCCTCGCTATCAGATTGATCGACACTCAGATCAACCTGTTTACGCGCAACTGGCTGATCTGCTCCACCAGCAAATTCTAAAAGGTGTCTTCAACCCCGGTGAAAAACTGCCCTCAGAAGCAAGGTTGGTCGACGAGTACGGCGTCAGCCCAATGACTGTACGCCGGGCGATCAATCTACTCGCCGCCCAGGATGTCATCACAACAGTTCGGGGCAAAGGAACCTTTGTCAAACCTGTCACGATCGAGGATGCAGCTTTCTACTTGCGAGATCTAGGAGAGTTCTTCAGCGACAGCCGAGATACAACGGTGAAAGTTGTTGGCGCGTGCTTTGTGTTGGCCGACGAACGCATTGCCCGAAAACTGAAAATTCAGCCTGGCACCAAGGTAATCTCCATACAGCGCCTGCTCTTCGTCGATGAAGAGCCTGTATTCTATCACCGGGGATTTTTAATCAACGATCCAGCGCGCCCAGTGGTGGAGGCTGAACTCGAAGTCACTGAGTTGAGGGGGGTTTTCCAAGGTTCGGGAAATCAATTGATCAAGAGCGGCGAGATCAACTTGGAAGCCACCATCCTTGATGATGAGGAAATCGATCTGCTTCAACTCCACCGAAAAACACCAGGGATGATGCTGGAGCACATCTTTTATGATTTCAATGACCAGCCTCTAAGTTGGGGTTGGTTCGTGTGCTCCAGTGATCGCCTTAGACTCCAAACACGAGTAGGCCTGGAACCCACCAACGGAATGAGAGATGAGCGCACCAGATAATCGCTTGCGGTTTATCGAGCAAATAAAACTACTAAAAGAAGAGCATGTCCTGGCCTTGGTGAAAGAACGCCTTAAACAGGGCGATGATCCATTAGCGATCATAGAAGATGCCAAAGAAGGCATGCGGCAGGTCGGCGAACTCTACGAACAAAGGAAATATTACATCTCGGGTTTGATGATGGCTGGGGAGATCTTTCGAGAAGTAATGGAATTAGTGGAACCCGCGTTGGTCCAAAGTATCCGCGGGGATGAAGCCGGGCATATTCTTTTAGGAACCGTTCAGGGTGACATCCACGATATTGGCAAAAACATTTTCAAGACAATGTTACAAAGCTATGGATTCACAATCACTGACCTGGGGGTCGATACACCTCCTGAGAAATTCGTCGAACAGACTCTGGAAATAAAACCACACATTATCGCCCTCTCAGGTTTGCTCACCAGCTCGTACGACTCGATGAAGACAACGGTGACTCAAATCAGATCGCGACTGGATCCTCCGCTTTCCCTGATACCCATCATCATCGGGGGCGGTCTGATCAATGCCGATGTATGTGCCCACGTTGGGGCAGAGTACTGGGCCATCGATGCCATGGTCGGGGTGGAGCTGTGTAAGGAAATCATGGGGGCTTGATGGGAGAATATGATGCCCCATAAATGTATTGGGGCGTTGACGATTGGTCAAAGCCCACGAAACGATCTTGTCGCTCCGTTGGCTGAATTGCTCTCTGAATGTGAAATCATCCAGGCAGGTGCGCTGGATGGCCTAGCCGTTGAAGAATTGGCAGATCCGAAGGGCGCTATATATCCATTGGTGACGCGCTTGCGTACGGGCAACCTGGTGATGGTGGCCGAAGATTTTATTGCACCGAGGTTACAGATCGCCCTGGAAAAATTGGAATATCTGGGGGTTGCTGCAACGCTCCTAATGTGCGCGGGGACTTTCGCAGATTTGAAGGGAACGCAGCCTCTCTTTAAGCCCTTCGAAATCGGCAAAAGCGTGCTGCGTACGCTGGATATCAATTCCATCGGCCTGTTAGCGCCCGTTCCTGAACAAGAAGCTCCCATTCGCCAGCGTTGGGAAACTGCTGGCTGGGAGGCCACAGTTTGGACAGCCGATCTAGGGAAACAGGATCAGGCTTTCTTAGGTCAGATCAACGAAAAGGTCGTCAGGCACAACCTGGAATGCATCGTGTTGGACTATTTTGGCCATCCAATCGAATGGGTTACGAAACTGCAGAATTCGGTCGATATCCCGGTCCTTGATTTGGGGTATTTGGCGACCGTAACTCTAGCCAATGTGGTTTAGATTTTTTATTAAATTTCTAATGACTGCCATCTTGGTTCCTGCGGTAGTCGACAGTCATATATAAACTTCATGAGCAAGTATTTTTCAACTGTCATCCTGAGCATAGCGAAGGATCTGGATTTTTGTCAGAAAAGATTCCCCTCGACATTCTCAGGGAATATTTCGCCCCACCTCGCCATCGATGTGCCTTCGGCAGTCGAGGGCTAGCGCCCATCAAATGGGTGCAAAGCAAAGCGGGCCAATGGCCATGATAGGTTAATTGGAGAACTTGCAGAACAGGTTATGAAGGAGAACGTAGAATGAAATCAACCTTGATTCGCGGCGGTACGGTCGTAGTAGGGGGCAGCGTCTCCCAACAAGATGTGTTCATCAAAGGTGATAAGATCGCCTCGATTGGGGATCTCTCAGCGATTCGTGCCGATCGAACCATAGATGCAGGTGACCTGCTGGTTCTCCCGGGCGGGGTTGACTCCCACGTGCATTTCAACGATGTCTTTATGAATACGATCAGTGTACACGATTACTACACCGGCACCCTTTCTGCCGCTTTTGGGGGAACGACTACGGTGCTGGATTTCTCCAACCAGGCCAAGGGGGCCACCTTAATGAGCACCCTGGATGCCAAACATGGCGAGGCCGAGGGTCTGGCGCTGATCGATTGGGGCGTGCACCCAGTCATCACTCAGCCGACGGCAGAGACTTTGGCCGAGATCTCCCATGTAGTCGAGGCTGGCGCGCCGACGATCAAGTGCTATTTGACCTACCGGCAGGAGGGACTGCTGATCGAAGCGCCTGACTTGAAACGCATTCAGGCTGGCTTGCGAGAAGCAGGGGGCATGTTGATGGTACACGCCGAAGACAATGATCTGGCTGAATCTGGGGTGGCTGATCTGCTAAATAATGGATTCACTGATAAGGTCTACCACACCGAGAGCAAACCCCAGGGGGTGGAAACCAAAGCCATCGCCGACGGGATAAAGATGGTGCGTGAAGTGGGGGGCAGGCTATTCATTGTGCACCTGGCCTCGTTGGAGGGCATGAAGTTGGTCAACACTGCCCGCGCCGAAGGGTTGGATGTGTTAGCCGAGACCTGCATGCACTACCTTGCTTTCACCGATGAAATGATCCACCGTGAGGATGGTCTGAAGTGGATCTGCTCGCCACCCCTGCGAGACCAGGCTACCCAAGACCAACTTTGGGCAGGGGTCAAAGATGGCCGCCTAGTGCAGGTGACATCGGACGATGCCGCCTATACCTGGGAAGCGACCCAATATGGGGTCGAACGCTTTGACTTGTGCCCCAATGGGATGCCGGGCGTTGAGCCGCGCTTCACTATGCTTTACTCCAAAGGGGTTGCCGAGGGACGCATCACCCTGCCGCGCTTCGTGGAGCTAGTCGCCACGAACCCTGCACGCAGCTTTGGAATGTACCCCAAAAAAGGCACGCTGCTGCCAGGGGCTGATGCGGACATCGTTCTGTTCGATCCGGCGGCCCGATGGACTATGGGCCAGGCCAACTCGCATTCTTCAAATGACTGGCACGCATATGAAGGCATCGCAGTAACCGGGAAGGTGCTAAAGGTTTTCTCCCGTGGCGAGCTGATCATCGATGGTGAGGAGTGTTTGGCCGAGAAAGGCCGCGGGCGTTACATTCATAGAAAGTTGGAATGAAATTAACCACAGATAAATGAGATAAACACCGATAATCAATATCTCAAATATCATCAATCCAATTCATCTGTGGCCATTTTTCACATGGGTAAGGAATGAGCGAAAACCCAATCTCAAAACTCTATTCAGGCGCGAACCCCACTCAGGTGGCTGAGGATATCGCGCCACTGGTGGATTTCCAATCTCGAGGCATGGCAATCCAAGATTTGCGCTCGCTGGTAGCGGATTGCCTGGAGCCACACCTGATGCGCTACGACCTGGCCAACTTTCAATCCATGTTCAACGTCTTTCCACCCGAGGAGGCCAAACTCGGCGCGCAGATCGCCTTGGAGTTCAACCAGGGGGTGACCAACTGGCAAGTCTCACCGGGGGGCGCGATCTTAGAAGAATTATGCTGCCAGGCGTTGTGCAAGCTTTTTGGCCTCAGCCCCCAGGCGGATGCAACCTTCATGTATTCAGGCACCTATGCCAACCAGCAAGCGCTCTATATGGCCTTGCATCGCCACGCCGAACGCCAGGGTTTCGATCTGGCTCAGAAGGGAATTGCTGGATTTGACGATCCATCAAAGCTGGCAATCATCGTCTCGCAAGATGCGCATTTCTCCTTGAAACATGCTGTACGGATCTTAGGCTTGGGTGAGGAGAGTCTGATACCCCTGCCAGTCGATGCCAATCGGCGCATTGATGGGCGCCTTCTCGAATCTAAAATCAAAACTCTTAAATCTTCTCACGATATCGTCTGTATGGTGGCTACTGCTGGGACGACCTCAACAGGGGCCATAGACCCCATAGACGTGATGGCGAATATCTGCGCAGACATGGGTGCCTGGCTGCACGTCGATGGTGCGTACGGCTACGCCTACAAACTCGTCCCAGAATGGGCTGATAAATTCATCGGAGATGAGCAAGCCGATTCGATTGTCTGGGACCCGCACAAACAATTGGGCGCGCCGATCCCTAATTCGGTGCTTTTTGTAAAAGACGGCGCTGAGTTCGACCGCATGGCCTTGCACAGCAGTTATTTCAACCGCGCCGAGGATGCAGAACCAAACCCCGGGGTCAAATCCCCACCCTCCACCCGTCCAATGTCCGCCCTCCCTTTGACAACCATCCTTCGAGGTAAAGGTATCGCTCGGGTCCGTGAGGAATTACGCTCCCCGCTGGTCGTCATCCACAACTTATGGCAGTATCTAGCCTTACAATCCGATGTGGAAGCCCTCCACCAACCCGATACCGGCGTGCTATGTTTCCGCATGACCCCCCCAGGTATCCCTGTTGATGATCTAGATGCGCTGCAACAGAGGCTTTTCCAGCGTATCATGGCCGAGGGAGAGCGTTCAATTTCAGTCACCCAATTCGATGGAAAAACAGCCCTACGTCTGGTAGTGGTATCCCCTCACACAACGTACGACAACCTGCGCGAAACCATCGCAGAATTGCGTTCGACTATCCCGTAAACTTCTTCATCATGCCATACGCCAGGGAGCCAACCGCACCTTTGACAGTCTTCGCGCGGAGGGCTTGATCCAGATCGGCAATCAGATCGGCGGAACTCTCCAGACCGATGCTGGCGCGCACAATGCCCTCCCCGGTCCACTCGCGGATGCGCTGTTTCTGCTCGGCAGATAAATAGCTGACGGCATCGATATAGATATCCGTGGGATAGTAAAACAACAGGCTGTGGGCGTGGCCCAACGAAGTTGCATATTGAAAGAGCTGGATCTTTTCAGCCAGGGTGATTGCTGCCCCCAAACCGCCCTTGAGCTGGAAAGTGAGCATCCCCCCGAATTCTCTCATCTGCTGCTTGGCTAGATCATATTGCGGATGGCTGATAAGGCCTGGATAGAAGACACGTTTGACCTTGGGATGGGTCTCAAGAAAGCGGGCAACCTCATAGGCATTCTGGCTGTGTTTTTGCATGCGAGCCGGCAGGGTGACCAAGCCGCGGTTGATCAACCAGGCGTTGAAGGGGCTCAGCGCGCCCCCCAAATGCACCAGCATATCCTTGCGAATCCTCTTGATATTCTCTTCTGAACCCAAAACCACCCCACCCAAGGCGTCGCCATGACCGTTGATGAATTTCGTGAGACTGTGGATGACGTAATCCGCCCCCAGAGTCAGGGGTTGTTGCAGCGCCGGGCTGGCCCAGGTGGAGTCGATCGCCAGGGGGATGCCCACCCCATGAGCGATTTCCGCCAACGCTGAGATATCAGAGATGCGTAAGATGGGGTTAGCGGGTGTCTCGACATATATCAACTTCGTGTTCGGTTGCAGGGCAGCCTCAACTTGCTCGAGGTCACTCGAATCCACCAGGCTGACCTCGATGCCGAAGCGCGGCAAGTGCTCCCCAAACAGCTCCACCGAACCGGCATAGCAGACCTCACTAGCGATCAGGTGGTCGCCGTTGCTCAACAAGGTGAAGATCAGCGCTGACACCGCAGCCATGCCGCTGGCCACAACAACGGCCGCTTCGGCACCTTCCAGGGCGATCAAACGATCTTCCAGAGCTCTAAGGGTGGGGTTGCACCAGCGCGTGTAGGCATACGGCGGGCGGGCAGAATCCATATAGATGGCGTCGAACAGCTTGACCCCGAACCCAGGCAGCTTAAAGGTCGTTGACATATGCAAGGGTTGGCGCAACGCGCCAGTTTCAGGGTCAGCCCCCTCGCCGGCGTGCACGGCAAATGTGTCGAATTCGTTCATAGGTACCTCAATTGAATCTTCCTTCTGTCACGGAAAAATCCGAAAACGGGTGTGCGCAGGCGGCGTAGACGCCTGCGCACACCCGTTTTCGGGAGATTACTT
>CAYTKR010000107.1:0-17106 GCA_964438295.1 uncultured Anaerolineales bacterium | reverse complement strand
AAACCAATCTGGGTTGGGTTGACTCCACCGAGCTCTTCGCTTGGCGCAGCGCCAGCCGATAACGTTTCTGCAAATTGAGTCTGGAAGGTCACCCGGCTGGACTTGTATGCCGTTGTATTGGCATTCGCCAGGTTATCGGCCACCACGTCCATGAAGAACTGGTGGGAATTGAGCGAACTGATTGCTGTAAACATTGAGCGTAACATGTCTAAATCTCCTGTATTTGTTCACAGACTTCCTCCAGGAGGGCCGGTCTGTGGGGTTTTTGACTAATCTTCATGATCTGCAAGCACAACGCTGTCGATGTGAGTGAAAACACCCTCGCCGCGTTTATTGGTATCCAGCGCTGTGACGACTTTGCGATCTGGGACATTGACGATGAAGGCCAAATCATCCATCAAAACTAATGATTCTTGGCCGCCGCGCTGCTCTGCTTTATCCACGGCCAACGCCAACCGGGCCAAACCATCATCCGCCAGAGTGATCTTGCGTGTCTCTATGCGCTTTTGGGCGTGATTCGAGAACTTCAAGTTCGCCTGAGCGAGAGCTTCAGCAAAATCCTGCTTCCCTCTGACGTTGGGTCGCTGGGCTGGGGTATTCCCAGAGATATTTTGCGTATTGCGAACTTCCTGAACAGGTCTGGTCATTCGGCCTGCTCCACTTCGGTCACACTGATCAAATCATCCAAAGGAAGTTCTTGATCGCCTAAGGAGAGCATGATCTGGTCATTGACCAAGCTAACACCCGATACAACACCGACCACACCCTGACCATCAGCGCTGGCAACTTCAACCTGCTTGCCGATCAAATTGGATGCCTGTGGGAGCTTATCGGAGTTTGCCAGATCCTTCAACGCCTGGCCAATATTCTGCAGCTCATTCAAGGAATTCAACTGCGTGAATTGGGCCATCAGCTCATTGTCGTTCATCGGCTCCATCGGGTTCTGATGCTTCAGTTGAGCCAGCAATAGCAGCATGAAATCATCACCATTCATGGCGTTGCTGGCCGCCTGCCCAAACGACTGCGAAATTCCTTGGGTAGACGAAAAATCTAAGGGATTTATGGGAGTTGTTGTCATTAAAATCTCCTCTCGGTTATATGCGATAATCGACGTTGAAATCGCTTCTCTGGAGAATATCTTCCTCCTGGATTTGTGCATCCAGAGCGGATAGTTCTCCGTAGCTTGCGGCAGGTCTCCGGCGAGGTTGTCGGAACGGCGCATCTTGCTCTTGCCCTTGCCGGCTTTGGCCTCCAACAGAAAGATGGTCGAGGCTGATTCCAGCCCGGCTGAGATGCTGGCGCAGTTCGTCAAGATGGCGTTCTAAGAGTACCTGGGTTTGAAAGACATCTGCCCTGAAACTAACTTGAAGACCATCTTCCCCGCGGGTGAGTCTCAAATCGATTGCGCCTAACTCTTCCGGGTGCAAGTGGATTTGTAGCATGTTTTGGCCTTCTTGGACCATGGTCTCGACTGCCCTGAAAACCTGGCTGACAGCTTCCCCTGCCTCTGCAGGCTTAGATCGGCTGGCGGCCACGGCCTCCACATTGGTAGCGAAACCCTGTTCGATATTCAAGTCCGGGCTTTCTGTAATGGCAGGATCACCCTTGGGTGCAAGATCCATCTCCTGAGGCTGGCGATCCATTGCGATTTCAGACTGATCAGCCTGTTCATTTGGTTGGACCGCCCCGAGGGATGCCTCTGGTTTCACGGGTTGGGGTTGCTCTGTGCTCACCTCTGGGGTGGTTGCTGTTTTTTCAGCTGATACAGCTTCCTGAGTCTGGCTTGCCTCCTTCGGGGGAATTTCCACCTTTGGGGTCAGTTCGATTTCATCGAGCACGATCTGGCCTTCCACCGGAGGGGATTCCTCGGGGAGAGTCTCAGCCATCATATTGGCAGCGCCATCCACAAGAGGTGCAACCTCCATAGGGGCTAAGTCCACTCTGTCTGCAGGGATACCGGCTTCAGTAATCGCTACTTCAGGTAGATCAACCTCGTTGGCCACCAATGGGGTTTGAGGCACTGACAAGTTTTGTGTGATTGGTTGTGGCAAATCCACTTCAACAGGTTGCTCATCAACAGCATCCTGAATGAGCACTAACTCCTCAGTTGGATTTGGTGGGGCCGCCAAAAGAGCCAGATAAGCCGCGATCTGTCCCAAGAGCGTTTCATCCTCAACAGCATCAACCTCCAATGATTCAAGCAGCATCGCTTCGAGCTGTACAGGGGCTTCAGAAAGCTGGTTCTCAGCCATCAAGCCCTCCAGCAACTGCATGAATTCAGAGGCCTGCGTGAGTGAATCGGCATTCTCTGGGAGAGAAAGCGGCGGCGGCCCATTGTTCATGGGTAGGATTAAGGGTACGTGCATTCATGTCTCCTTTCTACATAAGATTGATATAACCAATTTATCAAAAGCATCACCTCCTCGAAGTAATATCACGCAATAGGCCGAACTTCTTATTGATGAGCGTTGTCAGGGTTTCGAAGCGCAAACTGGTTTCGGTTAAATCCATCAACTCAACATCAATATCCACATTGTTCCCATCGGCACGCAATGTGCCGCCCTGTCTTTGGGTAACGGACGCAACTGCGTTACTGCTGCTGGCCGTAGGCATATGCGCATTGTGGGTTTTAGCCATTTTCAAACTGGCACTTTTACCCATTTGCTTCTGCAATGCAGATTCGAAGTTAACCTTCTTTGCAAGGTATTCTGGTGTATCAACGTTCGAAAGATTGTTACCAATCATTTCCTGGCGTTTGGTAAGACCATCCAGGGCTAACTTGGCGGCCGTTAGAGAATTATCACTGGTAATTGATTTGCTCATTCAGGCACTCCATGATTGTTCCGAATACATATAGTTGAGCACTTTGGGCACGTAGGCCTGCGTTTCACTATAGGGCGGGATACCGCCATAGCGGTCCACAGCCCCGGGACCGGCGTTATATGCGGCCAGTGCTAGGGAGAGATCGCCACTATAGCGGGATAACAACTGACTCAGCAATCGCACGCCGCCATCAATATTCTGAGCCGGGTCCATGGGATTCGAAACCCCTAACCCTGCCGCAGTTCCGGGCATCAATTGCATCAAACCTTGTGCTCCAGCGTGGGAAACCGCCCCAGGATTGAAATTGGACTCAGCTCGGATGACAGCTTTGACAAGATTGGGGTCAACGGAATAACGTGCGCTGGCTTGATAGATCAACTCATCGAACGAGGTGGGGCCAACATTCCCAGCGTACGAATATGCGCCCTGATATGCATCAGGGTAAGCTCGTCCAGGGTGCACCCATTTTGGTTGGGGTTCACCGTCAGAAGCATCGATCTTTTTCAACATCGATGAGATCAGTTGAAAGACTGTCGATTGAATTTGCGAGGAGAAGTTCGATAGTACAGAGTCCATAATAGGTTTCTTCTAGGAATTAGGCGATTCGTGCTTGATAGGCCTGGGAAATATAGATATCGTCCTGCATGCTGAGTTCTGAGCGGTTCTGGCGCTCCATGAAGCGCTGAACTTCCTTGTCCTTCAAGATCACCAAAACCTCCTCGTCTTGCTTGGCACAAACCAATTCCTGACGTTTATCCTCTACCCGCTGTTGGATTTCGTGCAGCTTGACTTTGGTATCTTCTTTGAGTTGTTCGACATTCTGCAATTGGCTGCGCAGTTGTTCCAAAAGTACGATATCCAGGTCACCAACCTGAGCCTTGTTCAGGGCCTCCCACAGTTGGGCTTCAGAGAAGAATATCATTTCTAACTGGTTTTCCACCTCTTTCTGACGCGCGAAGAGCTGCCCCAGTTCGATCTCGAGGGCTTCGACCCTATTATGGCGATAATCCAGCACAGGTTGTAAAGAGAATTTAGGCGGCATGCTCTACCTCTTGATTAATTGCGATGTTAATAAGTTGTTCGCAGGTGGTATCAAAATTCGTAAAGTCATCCTGACGTTGCTGCAAAAATGCATTGATATCCGTCAGTTTTGCCAGGGCAGCGTCGATCTCTGGATCAGATCCCTGGACGTAAGCGCCAATATTCACCAAATCGCGCGCCTTCTCGTAGGCTGCCATTAACGTGCGCACGCGGGCAGCATTCTGCTTGTGTTCTTCTGTGGTAATGGCGGGCATGGTGCGACTGACACTGTGTAACACATCGATGGCAGGATAGTGATTCCGGGCTGCGAGATCGCGGCTGAGCATGATATGACCATCCAGAATGCTGCGGACGTGGTCACAGACGGGCTCGTTGAAGTCATCGCCCTCGACTAACACGGTATAAAATCCGGTAATAGTGCCACGCTCACCAGCTCCCGTCCGTTCGAGCAGTCGGGGCAAGAGCGCAAAAACTGAGGGGGTGTACCCTTTACTCGCAGGAGGCTCACCTACCGCCAGACCGACTTCTCGCTGCGCCATGGCAAAACGAGTAACGGAATCCATTAGAAATGTGACATCCAAGCCCTGATCGCGGAAATATTCTGCAATACTGGTGGCTACCCAGGCCGCCTTCAAACGTACCAGAGCTGGTTGATCAGAAGTCGAAACCACTACCACCGAGCGGGCTAACCCTTCAGGTCCCAAATCTTTCTCTATGAATTCCTGGACTTCCCGGCCGCGCTCGCCTACCAGGGCAACTACACTAACATCGCTACTCGTACTCCTGGCGATCATGCCCATCAGCGTGCTCTTGCCTACACCACTGCCGGAAAATATTCCCAAACGTTGACCTTTCCCACAGGTCAACAGACCATCAATCGCCCGAATGCCGGTGGTTAGCTGATCTCCGATTGTTTTGCGCTGTAGGGGATGCGGCGCGGCGTTATACGTCTCTATGGTGGGTAAGTGCCCAATTTGCTCTAAGCTATCGATGGGTTGGCCCAACCCGTTGAGTACGCGACCCAGCAATGCTTCTCCAACTGGCACACGGAAACACGTTTTTTGAGGAAAAACCGGACTGCCAGGCTGAATGCCCTGCATTTCTCCCAGGGGCATCAAGAGGGTAGTCAGGTTTCGAAAACCAATCACTTCCGTCTGTAGAGGCCCAGAGCCTGTCGAGCGGATTTCACAGATCTCGCCAATTTCGCAATCCAAACCCATGGCCTCGATGGTCAGACCAATCACATTGACCACCCGCCCAGAGACACTCCGAGGTTTCAACCCACGTAAGGCTCGATTATATTCAGCCAGGTCAGGTGTTGCATAGAGAGTCATTACAAATTCCTGAGAAGCTAGATACCGAAATTATCCGGTAGTTTGCCCGATGGCTCTTCGGGCGTATCCGGTTGATTGGAATAGTTATGCGCGCTCTTGGCTGCCAGCACATCGGTCAACTTGTCGGTAATGGCAGCGAATTGCGTGTCAATACGAGCATCGACCTGACCATACTCGCCCTCGATGAAACAACCGCCACGCTTGATGGATGAATCAGCGGCCAATTTCACATTCTGGCCAAAATTGGTCTGTTCCTGCAACCAGCGACCATCGATCAGGTCAACGTCATCGGGGTGGAGACGGATCACCAGGTTCCCTAAATTCTTAGCGTCGCGTATTGCCCGGATATATACTTCTTTGATCTTATTGTTGTCTAAGACAAATCCCGAACCAAACAGCGTACGGCCGATATCCAATACCAAATTGATAATGGTTTCTTCGCTTTGGGCAATCATGGATTCGCGCCAAGCGTGCATCTCATCTGCAATCGACCGGGACGTGCGTAACAACTGATCGACCTCGGCATAGGCCGCAGCCAAGCCTTGTTTATGTGCTTCAGCACAAATCTGCTGGGCCTGGTTTTCTGCATGCTGGATGAGCTGACTCATTTTTAATTCGGCGTTAGAAACCATTTTCTGGCGCTGGGCAATATTTGCAAGGTCGTGCTCCTGCTGATATTGTTCACTGCTGCGATCGTAATACAGGCCAACAACGTGGTCTGCTCCAGATAAATCGATCTCCGGAGGCGTCCAGCCCATCTCAGTAGTAGAATCTCCAGGGGACAGATCCAGCCCTGAGGTTGGTAATGCAGCCTGCTCCAGGGGTTGGTCGCCGTTATTCGGCTGAATATCTGCCTCAATGGATGGCGAAACACCCAAAGCAAATGCATCCCCCACCTCATTAGGGATCCATTCCTCAACGGCCAGATCAGCTTTAGAAGCTTCGATGATCTTACTGGATGATTTCATCACTTCCACCTTCGCCACCGATCAGAATTTCTTCTGCTGCTTCAAGCGCGCGCACGATTTCAACGATCTTACGCTGTGCCGCGTATACATTCTTCGCCAGTTGCGGCCCCAGGATTTCAACATCTTCACGCAAGGTATCCCGCGCCCTCTCAGAAAGGTTTTTGTAAATAAATTCTGCTAATTTATGTGGAGCTCCCTTGAGCGCCAAAGCCAGGTCCTGTTTGTTCACATCGCCCAAAACACGCTGCATACTGCGATCGTCAAGCTTGATCAGATCGTCAAACGTAAACATATTGTGGCGGATCTCCTCGACCAATACTGGATGGGTTGGCTCCAGGGCCTCGAAGATGGTATTTTGGACACCGCGGTCTACTTGATTGAGCATTCGCACCAGGAATGTGACACCGCCTGTAGTTCTAAAATCTGCCTCGTTGATCACCCCCGCCAATTTCTGTTTGAGGTTCTTCTCGACCACCTTAACTACCTGCGGCGAAACTCGATCCATTTGCGCCAGGCGCAAGGTGACATCAACCTGCAACTCCTGATCCATGCTAGTGAGGATACCGGCAGCAAGTTTGGCATCCAGATAGGAAAGTACCAACGCGATCGTCTGAGGATGCTCTTCGATGAGCATTTTAGCGACTTGTTGAGGGTCAGCGCTGTTGAGCATCTCAAAGGAAGATATCTGCTGTTGAGCAGAAATGCGTTCGAGGATCTTCGAGCTGCGGTGTGGTCCTAGGGTGCGCGCCAGCAATTCTCGGGATACATCCATACCACCAGAGAGTGTGCCCGCCCTGGTCATCGCCAGGCTATAAGCCTCACCCAAGACCATGCGGCGTTCCTCGACATCGATTTTGCCGGCATTGCTAATGGCCAACATGACACGTTCCATATCTGCCTCGGAGAGACTCTGCAAGATATGCGAGGAACGGTCAACGCCCAAACTCAGCAACAAGGAAGCGGCTTTTTGTTCGCCTGTCATGCTCATATGAATTTTCCCATTATCATTCGTTCAACCACAAACGTACGACTTCTGCCACATTGGCAGCATCATTGTCGGCCAGTCGTTCAACGACCCGCTGCAAGCGCTCGTCTTCAGGAGAGGGTTTGGCAACGACCAATTCATTTTCGCTAGTGAAAGCATGCATGGGCATAACGTAATCAGGATCTCTCTCCTCTTCCTCAGCTTCTTGGCTCTGCACCTGTTGAGCTTGCTGTTTCATGGCTGCTGCCAGTTCAGGGACAGAGGTAGGAGGCATTGGCATTTGCAAGGGGACCTGCCCACCAGATCCCAAAGAGCCCGCCATCTCAGAAACCGGCTTCAACACCGGTGTCCAGGCCTGTGAAGAGGTTTTTCGTAAGCGATTGAGCATTCGTTGTATGTACCAGAGGATGGCCAATACAACCAATCCAACAGCAACAGCTTGTCCAATCTGCATATAGAGATTACGTTGTTGGGCGGCTTCCAATTCGGTTGCATTCTCTTCATAATAACTGCGATCGAAGGCGATACTCTCGATGGAAATAACATCACCACGGGTGTCATCGATGCCAGCCGCCGCTGCGACAGCCGCCTGTAAGGAGGCCAATTGCTGTTGGTCGGTAACGCCATCCACCAACACTGCCAGGGATATATGTTCGATCTCTCCGGGAGTGATCGCCTCAACAGTTTGAATTTGGGTTAGTTCGTAATTATTGGTCTCTTCCTGGCGCTCATATAAAACTGCCCCTTCTCCAGCAGCTGTTGCATCTAAACCCTCTGGGAGATTTGTTTCAGCCCCAGGAATACCGCCGCCACCTTCTCCAGTTGATTGATAATTTTCCGTCACAACCTGAGAGCTGCGCAGCACGCCTGTCTCTGGGTCATAGGCATTGGTTGTTATCTCTTTTTCTGTCCAATCCAGTGTCACATAGGCTTGAACAACGGCTCGGTTTGGCCCCAAGGAAGAATTGAGAATCGTCTGGACTTTGTTTTGCAATTCAATAGCTGCAGCAAGTTCCGCAACTCGACGATTATCTGCGCTTGCCACAGCGCCCCCTGCATCTTCACCCAGGCCTGCTGCCAACAGATTTCCATCGACATCCACCACGACTACGTGTTCGGGGTCGAGATTTTCAACGCTGCTGGCCACCAAGTGGGTTATCGAACGAACCTGAGCGGCATCGACGTGATTTCCAGATCTCTCTTTGATCGTAACCGAGGCTGTGGCTGCTGCCTGGTCGCTGGACAACAAGGACCGTTCAGGGGTTACAATGTGAACCCTCACAGCTTCAACTGAGGCCAAGCTGGAAATCGTGCGTTCCAATTCCCCTTCCAACGCATTCTGATAGTTAACCCGTTGAGAGAAATCCGTCATCCCAAGGGTATTTCCACTAAAAAGTTCAAAACCCACCGTTTCTGAATTCGGCAACCCTTCTCGCGCCAAACTCAACCGGGCATCATATACCTGGTTCGACGGAACCAATATCGTTCCGCTGCTTTGCAATTTGTAGGGGATACCGCTCTCAGCGAGCTTTTCAACAATTTGACCTGCATCGGCTTCGGACAATCCACTAAATGCAACCGAATAACTGGGCGTATTTGCCCAGGTGATAAACGTAGGTATGAGCACCAGCCCGGCAATGGTCATTACGATCAAGATCATCTTCTGCCCGGGGCTTTGTTTTTTCCAAAATTCTGAAAATTGCTGGTTTAATTGTGAAAGCATAGAAATTTACCCTTATTGGATTGGGACCTTGCTAAACAGACATGCGCATTACTTCACGATAAGCATCAACCAGGCGATCACGAATTGCCATTGCCACTCGAAAATTTATATCGGTCTCTTCTGTCGCAATGACTGCCTGGTGAATATCTAAGTTCTCACCTGATGCTAACTGTTGAAGAAGATTATCACTATTATTTTGTGATTGATTCAAGCCCTCAAGCGTCTGCTGGAACGACTTGCCAACCTGTTGTGTCTGACCAACAGGTTGTTTTTGGTCCGCAATCGGTTTTATCGAGGGAATAGAGGAAGAAACACCTGTGATCTTCATTTACCTAAACCTTTATCCAATCAAATGATCCTGATGATCGAGTGATCAACGGGCAATCTCTAGAGCCTTAAGTGCCATGCGTTTTGCTGCATCGATCATCGTCAAACTGGCTTCATACGAACGTGTTGCCGAGAGCATATTCGTCATTTCGACGACCATATTTACATTTGGAAAATCTACATAGCCTTCTTCGTCTGCGTCAGGATGCGCCGGGTCATAAATCCTAGGCCCCGGACGGTCATCAGTGGTGATCTCAGCAACTTTTACACCACCTTGATTCGAATTCAAACCATTATCTCCAGAATATCTGGCGCGCAGAAACTGAGGCATGAAAGAATTTTTCTCTTGCGAAGAAAAAATAACATCGCGGCGCTGATAAGGCTCACCATCCTCGGTACGGGTAGTTTGAGCATTGGCAATATTGTTAGAAATTACATCTAGCCTTAAACGCTGAGCGTTCAGAGCTGATGCACCAACCTTTAGCACATTCCAGAAACTCATGAGGTGCTCCTTTCTCACTTCAATCCACATACATACTAGCACGTTGGCTTCCCCGTCACAGTAAAACACCTGTGAAGGCGGTGTAAATATTTCGTGAAGGAGCGTAAATAGCAAAAATCCCGATCTTGATCAGGTCAAAATCGGGATTTAAGTAGGGGTTAGAATTCTAGTGAACTCTATGCTGCCGCTACACCTACCTGCGCTTGAGGCGCGGGGGTAAATGCCGGAGCAGTGAGACGTTTTTCTGCTGTTATCCATGCAGCCCTCAACTCCTTTAGCGTATCTGTCGCAGACTCATACTCATCGCGACGGATGCAATCCAAACACCATTGGTAAAGTTTGAAAAGACCGACCGCTGAGTCGTCATGATCAAAATTCAACGCATCTCGTAATACACTCACAGCTCTGGTAGCCCGATTGAAATCCTTCTGCTCACAGGCCCTGATGGCCAGATCATATGACATAACGACAAGGCGAAGGGGGCTTGCACCCATAACTTCTTGTTGTTGGTATTCTGCGGTTCGATATCCTTGCTGCATCACGATGACGCTCCTTTCTAAGCTTTGTTTCTACCAGTATCGTCACTCTACTGCTTTTCTTGAGGAAAAATGCGTAAAGAAGATGTTAATTCGAATCTTCGGGTTACATGAACAACTCGAAGAGATCCCCGGCGCGCAGATTCGATAACTCTTCTGGCGGAATCGTGCGGATCACTTCTTTGGATATCCGATCGAGAATCAATACCGTGATCTCTTTGGTATCATCATCAACCTGGAATTTCAAATGCACGTCTGTGTACAGAGCCTTGGAAGCCTGTCGTTTCGTGGAAGAAGTTTCTTGAGATTGCAGATCTTCCGGGGGTGCCTGACGGGCTACCTGCTCGACATCGCTGTTTTCAACTCTTGCCGGGGCCACAGCAGTCTGCTGGGCCTTGGGCTGCGCATCAATAGTTGATGCACTTACTGGGGGTATCGCATATTCTGACAAAACACACCTCCTCATTCTTAGGGGTTCAAGTTAGACGAAACGGTTTATACTGCTCATGATCTGTTGCGTATATTGCATCGTGGATAGTTGGGTCTGCAATTGGGCATACTGATAAATTAGGGCTGTCTGTTTATCGTTCAGCCGGGTGACCATATTGTCGATATCCGAATTCACGTCGGATAACTGCGAATCCAGGCTTTCCCTGGCATTGATCAGGTATCCACTCACACCTGTGAAGCGTCCGAGCAATGTATCGACCTCTAGCATCAAAGTATCGAATAGTGCAGTCGCATCATCGAAGTTATTGGCAAGCGCATCATCCAGTGCGTCACTATCGTCGATCTTTGCTCGTAAGTTGTCGTCGATGATGATGCCAATATCCCGCAGGTTGTCGAATTCACCGCTGACGCTGAAATTCGACATCATCTTGCTCAACAGGCTGCTGCGCAAATCTGAGAAAACAGTATCATTTGCCAGGGTGCCTCTCGAGTAAGACTCACTGGTAAGTTCCACCACCGCAGTCTGTTCCTCGATATAACCCAAGGTCTCATTGAATTTCGAGATAAACGCTTCAACAGCGCCTTTCGCAGCGGTCATATCTGCCGCAATGGTCATATTGGCTGTCTTACCCTCGGCATCCGAGGCCAATGTCAACGTCACATCATTGATCACATCTGTGATCACATTGCTCGAGCGTGAAAAAGCAATATCATTCACGCTAAAGCTAGCATTTGTGGCCGTTTGAATATCGCCGCCGAATCCCAGCCCTACACCATCGCTATAGATCATTGTATGGGCAGTTCCAGTATTTTCTGCCGTGAGCACTAACTGAGTGCCAACAACCGTTGCATGTACATCGCGTCCAGTTGGTTGATCTGCCTCATTGATCAGGTTGGCAATATCCAACAGTGAGTCATCCGTTGCTACAACAACGCCTACGCCTGCAGCCGTATAATCGATCTCGGTTGTTCCTGCAGCTGGTGAAGCACCAAAGGTAATCGTCAACCCGCGTCCGGTGTCATAGGCGCCAGCATTTACGGTTTGCCATTGGGACGTTGTCTCACCTGGATCTTCATCTTGATCCTGGATCGCAAGAACATTCCCATCCACATCTTTCAAGCGGAATTGTATGGTTCCGTCGCTGTCCCGAGTCTCCACTGTATAAGTCTGAGTGCCTAACTCTAGCAAGTCATCTACCAGGGCACTGGTACCCACAGCGGTTACAGTTGTATCAGGGGTCACGGAGGCGCCCGCCGTTCCAGTGCCTCCCAACCAAAAGGTGCCGCTCAGCCCCAAAGCCTGGTCGATATTGGCTTGCGCCGTAGATGCACGGCGTTGAGCCTGGGCAAGGGAGGTTACAGATACTTCATAATCCCCAACCCCGGCATCATCATCCACTGTCGCAGTAAGAACAGTATCATCATTATCCGTTGTTGCAACTGATACAGAACGGCCAGCTTCAAGAGCAAAGGACACATCACTGCTGATTAACGATTGTGTGAGATCCTGCAATGAGGTCAAACGCGTACTCAATGAAGAATAAGCTGTGCTCTGCACACTGATCGTGTCACGTTGGCGCTCTAATATGTTAAGAGGGCGCCTTTCGATGGTCATCAAATCAGAGATCAGACTGGTGAAATAGGGATCGAGCTGGCCGATTGTTGTCATGGGGTCATCTTCCTGAAGAAACTACTTCGTCTATTGAAAACCCAATGCCTTCCTGATGGCATTTTGGGGGGCACTACGTGCCCCCCATGCTCAGTCAGGATGGCTCTAACGTGTCTGCTATCGGAAGAGTGACAGCAGGTATTGCGGGGCAACGTTCGCTTGAGCCAGCATTGCTGTTGATGTCTGCTGCAAGATCACGAACTTGCTCGCTTCGACTTGCTCGGCGGCCATATCAGCGTTCATGATACGGTTGTACGCACCTTCAACATTGGTATAGTTCACCGAAAGGGCATCTTCCTTGAAGGACAAGCGGGCGGTATAAGCACCAACCTGGCCCAACGATTCTTTGACAATGTCCAGGGCGCTGTCGATGCCCGTGCGGGCGGTTTCAGCTGTTGCAGCGCTGGAGACAGTCAGGCGGGCATCAGCGAGACCTAGGCCGCTAGCGGAAGCCGTGGAGCCGCTGGTGGCATAGAAGCCCTGGTTGGCGTTAACATTACCCAACGCAGAGAATTGGAAGGTCGTGTCCGAACCATCTGCATCTGCCAGGAAGGTCAACGCTGAGGTGGCGCCACTGCCGCTGGAAGCCTGCGGTGAGAGCAGGTATTTCCCATTCCACTTGGTGGTGTCGACAATGTCGTCGATTTCATCGCGGTAGGCTCGTAGCTGGGTCTGGACAGCCTGGTACTCTGCGGTAGCCATGTTGTCGGTCTCGGCTTCCAATGCCTTATTACGCATTTTAACGAGAATGTCCTGGACTTTGCGCAAACCACCTTCCATGGTGGACATCAGGTTCTTGGCATCACCAATCGAGGAGAGTGCAACTTGCATACCCTGTTTACGGACATCGAATGTGGTTGCAACCACAAAGCCAGCCGCATCGTCAGCTGCTTCGTTGATCCGCTTACCGGTAGCCAGACGAGTCTGGTGGACTGACAACATCTTGTTGATGTTGTTCATCGAGTTCAGCGCATTGAGAGCGCCGATGTTACCCGCAATGCGGGACATATCTACAATAGCCATTTTGTAACCTCCGTGTTACGTAATCTGTGGGGATCCTTCCCCATTTTGTTTTGGATTGAATAAGTGTTGGCTCACATGTGTTTCTGGATTTTTCCAGACTGATAGTGAAAAGAGCCTGTTACTCACTATCATTGTTGGGGGGATGATTGGAATATTGAAAATCGACGGCACCTCCTTACCTAGAAATCTCTCTTGCGTTCTAGTAGGAGTTATCGTCGGTTTTCAATTGCGCTTTAGATATTTGGCGTTAATTTCGCGTAAATATGGTTGTCTAGCCCCGTATTTTTTCCATGATCGCTGCGTAGGTTTGGATTATATTTTCGACGTTTTCGTCAATGCCTTGGGAAATACCAAACAAATAAGGCTCACCACTGGCAAGCTTGCGCCGCTCTTCAAGGTGATCCACCAGGTCTAGTATGGCTTGTTCCCAAGCTCTTGTGGAGTTATCGACAAGAGTTCCATATGGGCTGAGATCATGGTAAGCCAAACCGTTGCTGGCAACCCAAGGGATCTTCATGACCATATATTCCAAGACCTTGATCCAACTGCGCCGCTCATCATACGGACCATTAAGCGGAGCAATGCCGATATCATATTTCGAGAGCACATTCGACCAACGGTCGTAAGAAACCCATGGCACAAGGACCTTTTGATCTTTCGGAATTGGCAATTGATCGAAAATTCGCTGATCGGCACCACAGATCATCACCCTAACCTGAGATCTTGCCCGGCAGACACGCTGAAGAGCTTTGATAACCCCACTCTCAGTAAAACTCTCCAAGTGGGAGAGGCTCCCTCCCCAACCGATGGTGATCCCGTTTTGGCTTTCGAGGATCACTTTACTATATTTATCTAACTCTATATAATTTGGCAGATAATGAACATCCGTATAGTTTTGCCAATCCTTTACCAGCATCTTCGAGGGCACTGTGGCTGCATGAGATAAACGCAACCCCCATTTGAATTGAGTCAATGGAGGGGGATCTATCCGGGTATATTTGCTAGAATCGCCATTGGTTGGGATCTGCCCCTTGACCCAATAATTGTAGGCCGGGTTGGTTGGGGTCATCAACTGGTACGCATCATCGAAATCTGTCACCACCACTTTACCGCGCGCTTTCCAATGCTGAATCGCTTGGAGCACTGGACCCATCAAGTTGCGTTGGACAATAATCACATCTGTTTGAGTGCATAACCTATGGGACAGGGATGTGTTCTCAGAAAAATCTACAATACTCAACAGTTCAGCTGAGTGACGCTTGGTGCGGTTGATCGCTCGAGCTGGGACCGCACAACGCCATTCACTCGAATTCCACTCTTCTGGGTTGTCAGCGTAAACGTAAACGATTTTCATTATCTCAAAGTATCTGACGGATTAGTTTCAGCCAGGCATAACCTAGATTGCTCATTTCCCGGTCTAGCACCTTCATACGCCCAACCTCACCAAATGCTTCTCGCAATTCCTTATCCATGATCAGCTGCCGCAAGTGGGTATGCCATTCATTGAGCGAATTCGCCACCAATCCCCCATCACCCCATTCCAAAAAACTCGGCATCGGAGAAGCCACCCACGGAATTCCCCGGATTCCTGCCTCCATGAGTATCTGATCGGATTGAGAGCGATTGAAGGGCGTGTTTCGCAATGGCGCCAGAAGAATATCCGCCTGACTCAAACAATAGGGATAATCATCATTGCTTGCGGGCGGTAGATATAATAAGCGAGATTCTGGAAGCCGGTCGAACAGTTGATACGCGTGGGGTTCCGCTCCAATGACCAGATTGGTTTGGGGGAATTCTCGCATTACCCGCACAATCATCCGACGAATATGGGCAATATCTTCGATTTGTCCAGGATGGCCCAGCCAGGCAATATTAATGGTATGACGTTTGGGCGTTGGGCTGTGCCAGAGAACATTGTCCCTCACCCACCCTGTAGGGATCATCTCAGCATCGTATCCATCAGTATGCATGATTCTCGCTAGGGTTTGGCTAGACACACTGACCTTATCCGCCAATATCAACGCTGCCGCATACGCTTGGGCATTTGAGCGCTGCCCCAGGCCAACTTTTTCATACATGGGGTGCTCGAGTGGCATGCGCTCACAATCGATATCGATATCTAAGACGATGGGTTTTTGGGCAGCTTTGCACATCGCCATCCCCTCAAGCAACGCAGGTTTGCAATGCGGCCGGTTAACTACAATCGCATCGAATTCATCAACCCCATTCTCTGGAAAGCTTGTGCGTACAACTGTATTACACCCCATCTCAGATAACGCATTCGCAGGCAAGTTCTGGCGGTGAGGAGAAGCATCTGATTCGGGTCCTACGAACAACACACTTGGCAGGTAATTTGCTGGACGATCAACGGTCTGATAATGTACATCCCGAACCTCTTCAACAACCGGCGCATCCAGTTGAACCTCTTGGAGTAACTCTTGCAATGAGGCGACCAATTCGGGTTGAGCATCCGCTTGGGCCTGACGAATATTCAATTGGATCAGTGCTGGAATCAGTTTTATGATCTCATCCAGGTATTCATTCACCACCCTACCAGGATTTTGGCTTTGTTCAAGTTCAGCCAGAATTGTAGATGCGCGTTGGATGTCAGCATCTTCAGGTTCATCTACATTTACCACCCCGGTCAGATTCCTGAGCATATTGGCGATCGCATTGGGGTCTGTAGGGTTGGCTGGTAATTGGTCATCCAAATCGAGATCGATCACTGCGCTCGATTTCGTAGAATCCCTGAAGTGACCAATTTGCGTGAACGATTCCGTATGCGCCAATGATAGTCGGCTTTCGATCTCCTTATCAAATGGATTCAATCGCAATGCCTGTAAATACAATTCAGCAGCCATTTCTCCATCGTCCCCAGCCAGATAACAATCCCCCAATGCAACATAAGATTCAACATCTTCGGGGAAATCTCTCAAAACTCCTGCAAAAATCCCTACCGCATCTTCGATGTCATCTGCTTGAAGATGGGCTCGCCCCATGGCTTTACGAACTTCGAGATCATTGGTTGTTGCAACAGTGGTCATAACTTATTAATACCCAATAGTTTAGTTTCCATATTGATTCATAAGGAGAAATCTGGTCGTCTAGATGATAGCAAAGACATCTAATGATGGTAGTAAAGTGATCCTGAAAAAGGCGTAAAAAGCCGCTAAAGAATAAGGGTGCACACTAAATACTGTGCTTGTAAGATGACACTCACTCAGCAAGTGACTGTCATCTTGCTATGCCCAATTCCCCACTACCCTTTGCAATGTTGTCAAAGTCAGCTTCAAGGCATCCGGTTGAATGAGCTCCATCCGATCCTCGCGGGAGTGATATGCCAGGTCAGCATCAGCTGACCCAGTCACTTCGAGGGATGCCGCAGGGATGTTGTGTTTCAAAAATGCCAGAAAGTCACCGCTCTTGATGGTGTATCGAATGGGCCGCGCATCTGGCTCAGCCTGACGGATCCTATCGTTCAGCATTGCAGACGTCGAGGTCGGGGTCAGCGTGCCATCGCGCTGAACATAGCGCACGCAATCGCCTGTCCCAACCATATCGAGATTGATCACCCCAAGTAATGGCTCTGAGCCAAAAGCAAGCCTGTCTGCATAGACGCGTGCACCATGCATTCCGGTCTCCTCGGCAGCCGTAAAGAGAAAAGTCAGCTGGAGATTTTCTGGAGGCGATTGGACATAATATTCTGCCAGGGCCAAGAGTACACC
>CAYTKR010000106.1:0-17211 GCA_964438295.1 uncultured Anaerolineales bacterium | reverse complement strand
TATTCCGGCGATTACTTCGCTTGGTTGCTCTCTCCAGTCTAACGTTACAAGCCTAAACGTTCTTCGATCAGTGCTAAATCTTCGGGCACATCTAAATCCAGAGTCAGCGAAGGCAACTCGCAAATTTCGACGCGCGCCCCGGCTTCTTTTGCCAAGTCACAGTGCCTTTTGAATGAATTATCACCATATTGATATTCGATCAATCCAGCTGGGCACACCAATAATGCATTGGTGCCTTTTTCATGTCTGTCGGGTGCAACCACAACAACCGGTGGATCGTTGGCACGTTCTAACATGCGGTTGACATCCTCAGGGGTGATCAGGGGCAAGTCAGCTGGAAGGATGAGCACGCCGCGCGTCTCATATGTTTTTGCAACGACGGTAGCACGCTCCAAGGCAACATTCAACTGTGGCGATCCATTCTCGAGCACGGTGCGAGCGCCTAAATCGCGTGCCAGTGCCAACGCCGATTGGTCGCGGCTTACGACCAATACATGCTCGATCTCTGGGATATTTTTTAAGGTACGAACCGTATTTTCTAACAAGTGCCGATTTAGATCAGCACGCTCCTCCTCCGAAAACACGCTTGCCAAGCGTGATTTCCCCCGGCGCAAGGGCTTCACAGGTACGATCGCCCAAATTGTCATGCCTTGTTCACACTCCTTTCACATATTATTTATTCAATTTTATCAGAGATAAACCTTTCACCAAACAGCAAAACATCTTGCGCTAATTTCTTGCGATCAGCTCGGGCTTTCATCACGGTGTCGGTGACAAGATATTTCACACCCAGAGCTTGGATTGCACTGGAATGCTCATCGTCAACCACATCGATGACCATACCTACCAATAATTCCTGGAAATGTCTGGCAACTGCATACGCTGAGGGTTGGATGCCCAATTCCGTATACATTTTTGCTACGGGTCCCTTGATGGCTTTACCACCTACAATGGGAGAAACTGCGACAACAGGGTGGCTGTTCACGGCTGACCTGAGCGTTGGTACTGCCAAAATGGGGTCGATACTCACCCAAGGGTTCGACGGACAGATGACAACCAGGTCAGCTTTCTCAATCGCTTCCAACACACCTTCTGCAGGGCGAGATCGCTCAACGCCAGCGAACATAAAATCCTTCACTATTGGCTGGCATTTTTGCTGCACAAAATATTCCTGAAAAGGCAAAATGCCCTCATTTGTGTGGACCATGGTAGCGATTGGGTCATCGCTCATGGGAAAAACGCCATGCACCACGCCCCAGGCAGCGCAGAACTCGTGTGTGATCTGACTGAGGCTATCGCCTTCTCGCAGTCTGCGTGTGCGCTCGAGATGGGTTCCCAGATCCCTATCGCCAATTCGGAACCAGTCTGTCCCGCCTAATCGAGCGACATTTTCAAAAGCCTGCCAGCTTTCATCCGCCCGACCCCATCCGGTTTCAGGGTTGGCCAAATCCGCCAGAGTGTAGCAGACCGTATCCAGGTCTGGTGAGATGTGCAATCCCCAATGCTCGAAATCGTCGCCTGTATTTACAATGACGGTCAATTCTTCAGGCGCTAACACCTGTGCCAAGCCATCTACCAGCTTCGCACCTCCTACCCCTCCAGCTAAAGCTACAATCTTCATATTACTTGGGCACTATCTTAAAGATCACACGCACATCATCAGGTGGACCCCAGAAAACATCGTCGCCAGTATATTTTTTGCACAAGAAATTAATATGCTCGCGACCACCTTCCTCTGTGATTTCCACAACTCGTCCACGCACTTGTAAAAAACGCAGCCAATCATCTGGATCGATGATCGTCAGGGCGATATTGGGATTGGCGCGCATATTGCGATCTTTGACACGGCCCTTCAACGTGTTAACGAAAATATACTCGCCATCCGCGCTAAACCAGACTGGTGTTGCCTGCGGTGAGCCATCGGGCATGATGGTCGCCAAGATCGCGTATGCTTTAGTCTCGTCTGCCAAAAGGTAGTGATACTCTTCAGGTATGTTTATCATTGTTATACAACTACAGGAGTTACGCACATGAGGTAGCTGGCCCAACCTAGTTGGGCGGTCATTGAGCACCCAACTAGGTTGGGTTCCTACCCTGGAAATACAAGAACTGCGTAAGTCCTTCTCAATTCAACCGTCCATTTCGATTATCTGAACAAGTCCTCATCCTTGGATCGGATCAATTCGTTCAACGTGCCCTCCCGCAAGGGGTATGGAAAGCCACGCACATGCACGACCGGTGTGCCTTCAGCTGCCTGTCCCATCATCAGAGATGCTGCGGCTGCCATTTCATCAGCAACACCAACTTCGGTGCTTTCCAAGATGCGGCCGAACATATCCGATTGGCCGCGCAGATCCGCGACCCCTGGGATGCCGCTGAAACCAATTGCTACACCGACAGTTCCCATTCGCCAGGCACGCCCGTGTGAGTCGATGATCAGCACCCCGATCGATACTCCCGAATTATTTTTGATTCTCTTCCGCACCTTCTCAGCAGACAAACTCGGGTTCTCAGGCAATAGAAGCACCTGCTCCTTGCCCTCGCTCTGAACATTGGAATGGTCGATGCCCGCATTGGCACAGACAAATCCCAACTTGTGTGCGACCACAATCAGACCAGGGCGTGTGCGGAGCACCTCAGCGCTTTCGGACAGGATCAACTCAACCACGCGTGGGTCTTTGTGAGTTTGGCCAGCCAGCTCTTCAGCAGCAGACGAAGGCTCGACCATGGCAAGGTCAACCATACGCCCTTCAGCCTTGGAGACGATCTTTTGCGCCAAAACGAGAATATCTCCATCGAGAACTTCAATGCGCGATTCAAGCAGCGCATCGAGAAGGATACCGGCCAGGTCATCGCCAGGCTGAATATGCGGCACTCCCGCAAGTGGAGTCAGAGAAAGAGGCATACCATCGAAACTGGGAACTTACTACTACTTACTTATTCCAGTTATCCCAATGCTGGCCGTCTTGCTGCCATAGTGCTTGTTCAAGCTGATCAGGAGCGCAGTGAGCCCTTCTACGGTAATGGCGTTCTTGAGATTTCCAGCGTAGTACGCACGCATCCCCGCGGACTCGGTCAAGCTGATAACCTGCTCTGCGGCATCAACTTCATCCGCACAAATTAACACATCGGTATCGATAGAGCCGCCCAAATTCTGCTTCAGAGTATGGGCAGGGACATTTTGGTAGGCAGCGACAACGCGCACTTTCTCGCCCAAAATATTCTGGGCGATTTCAGCAGCCGATGGAGGTTCCGGTGGTTTGGGGTCGCGAAAATCAATGCGGGCCGTGGCATCTACGAGGATCTTGCCGTTCAATGCATCCTTTAGACTTTCCACAGCAGGTTGATGCGCTGTGGCCACCACGGTCAACACACTGATATCAGCCGCACGAGCAGCGTCCTCGTTCGGGAGGCCAACAATCGTGTCGATGCTCAACTTCTCATTTAGCTCTGCAGCCACTCGCTCTGCCTTTTCTGCCTGTCTAGACCCAATGATGATCGGGTAGCCAGCGGTGGCCCAGCGCAACGCCAGGCCTGGTCCTTCTTTGCCCGTTCCACCAAGAACGGCAATCGTTGGTTTTTCTTTGGTCATATATATTTTTGACAATCCAGTTTATTCAAGAACTACGGAGTCACAGAGATCGAGTTCTGCGAGAAAATGGCTGGGAATAGGGGGGGGGCTACGTCCCTACCCCCTATTCCCAGCTAAATCCGCTTCAAGTGCGTAACTCCTTATTCAATTACCCATAGGTGCCAACGTATGATTCGTATCGTTCCCAAATGGCCGGAGCGATGGCGCGTGCTTCAGCTGCAATCGCGGCTTCATCTAAGGTCAGCAACTCACGGTCCTTCATCAGGACTTTGCCTGCGGCAATGGTGGTGGTGATCATGCTCTCGTTGAAACCAAAAATGATCTGCCAGGGCAAGTTGCCCGCACTCAAAGGAGTGAAGGGATGGTAATCCACGAAGATGATGTCCGCGTGGGCGCCAGCGGACAGTTCGCCCAAAGGAGCCCCAGAGAAGAACTTGCCCGCCAAGGCGGCGTTGTTGTAAACTCCCATTTGGACAATATCCATACCGTTCATGCGGCGCGGATCGCGGTTGACCACTTTGTGCAGCATATAGGCAAATTTCCAAGTATCCCACATAGTGGATGTGAAACCATCCGTCCCCAGGCACATCGGAATACCCATGCGGAGCATCGATTCGACCTGAGCGGCGCCAACGGCGTTATTCATATTCGAGCGCGGTTGGTGGGTCACCCATGTGCCAGATTCGGCCAACAGAGCCGCTTCTTGCCCATCGATATGGATGGCGTGAGCGACAATCGAGTCGGGACCCAGGATATCGAATTTCTTCAGGCGGTCGACGACGCGGATGCCATATTTCTGCAAGCTGTCATATTCATCGGCCTCATGTTCAGCCACGTGAATGTGGAATCCAGTTCCTGAGGGAGCGGCTGCTCGACACGCTTCCATGGTGGCATCTGAAATGCTCAAAGCCGCATGCATCCCGAACGTCCCAGCCAGGCGACCATTGCCTTTGACGAAATCTGACTCGATGAAACGCACGTTTTCCTCGATGCCGGCCTTGGCACCTGCTTCTCCATTGCGATCAGTGACCTCGTAGCACAACACAGCGCGCAATCCAGATTTATCTACTGCTTCACCGATAACATCCAATGACCCATCAATGAAGTTGGGGGAGGCGTGGTGATCCAATAAGGTCGTAGTGCCATGTTTGACGGCATCAACCAGCATTACCAGCGCGGAATAGCGTACGCCATCCTCGTCCAGGGCCATATCCAAAGGCCACCAGAGTCTTTCGAGGATTTCGGGGAAATCCTTGGGGGGCGGTCCAGGGATGCCCATACCTCGAGCGTAGGCACCGTAGAAATGGGTATGCGCGCAAATATTCCCAGGCATGACATATTGACCCTTGGCATCGATCTTCTCGGCATCAGGGTAACGAGCCACCAATTCGTCCTGGGGACCGATCTCACCGATCTTTTCGCCATCGATGTAAAGAGCCTGACCCTCTAATATTTGATTTTCTTCCCCCCAAGTAATGATCTTTCCATTGGTTATAAGCATAGTTCTCTCCTAAATGAAATTGAATAACTTATGTAGTCTCCGAAAAATCTTGATTTTCCTGTCATGGCCGAAGGCACGCCGATGGCGAGGGCAGGAGACTCTTCGCTCGCCTAGGGCACGCCTCCGGCGGCTCAGAGTGACACATTTCCAGAAAATTTCAATAAACACTTATAGTTTATAGATTCGTCTGCTCCTTCGAAATGTACTCCATCACAAACATCTCTTGACGCACATTTTCTAAGGCTCCAGGAATGGCTTCTCGAACCCACTCAATGGCACCTTTTCCATCCATCAGCAGTACTCGTCTCGCCATGCAGGCGTAAAAAGTCCCTGTACGGCCAATGCCTGCCATACAGTGCACTACGATGTTTTTTCCCGCCTGCAAACGTTCTTCGGCGAGCTTCAGACCATTGTTCAGTGCACTCATGTCGGGGGGGGCCTTAAAGTCAGGGATTGGTATGTGGACTGCATCCATTCCCTCAGAGCGATAGAAGGCTGGCAGATCTCTCTGGGCATGAACAAGGTACTCCTGAGGTTCTGACAGCACAAAAACCGAATTTATCTCATTCTCCTTATAAGACTCCCATACTACATTAAATGGGTCAAAAGAACTGAACGGCATCGGACTGCGATAGGCTTTGCCGGCCAGACCCAAGGGAATTTCAGTAAGTGGTTGGTCTGGATAGATCATTCAAATACCGTCGCTGCGGCAGAATTGGAATACGCGGTAAGCGCGTCCCTGATATGCCTGGAATTGGTCCTTTCCTCAGACAAGTCCGCAGGGATCTGACCGGTCTCGAAGAAAGCGACCTCGGACGTCTCATCACTGGGCGTAGCCTTTCCTGATTGAATCTCACAAAGAAAGACCAGCTTCACTGCGTGATAGAGCTCCAAAGGCTTGACTCGATTGGCATCATAGATCCCGATCAATTTACTGGCTCTTACCTCGTAACCAGATTCTTCCCAAACTTCGCGCTCCACTGCCGAGGCTGGAGAATCGCCAACATCTGCCCAACCTCCAGGCAATGTCCAGCAATCGTCCGTGCGTTCGCGCACCAACAGAAGTTTTCCATCCTGAAAAACCGCGCCACGAACATCTACCTTAGGCGTTGCATACCCAGTCTGAGCTTTGAAGTTTTCGTAGATGGGTTCGACGGAAAAGTGGGTATGTTCGCTGACGATTTCGGCGGCGATCTCCATCAAACGCTGGTAGCGCTGACTTTGCCATCGATTTTGCGAAAAGGTTTCGCCCGATTGCGCCAAGGCCTGAATTTCGCGCGCCCACTGCAACCAGCGCGGGACAGAATGATCAGTCATATTCTGAGTTTGAAAGAAGCTAGGAGTTAGAAATATCTAACCACTACCTTCCTTCTCTCCTAACTCTCGAACGATTATCTCCTGATCAACGGGCAGGCTGTTAATGCGCACACCCACGGCATTGTATATGGCATTGGTGATCGCAGGAATGGTGGGAATGCTGACGATCTCGCCAACCCCTTTTGCGCCATACGGACCATCTTCGGTAGGGTGTTCCACAACGAAGGAGATGATCTCAGGTGTTTGGGTGATATTGGGCATGCGGTAGCGCGCTAGGCGGTCTGTAAAGGGTACGCCGCCTTCGATGATGTAATTTTCAGTCAGGGCATGTCCTACACCCATCACGACACCGCCTTCGATCTGGCCTTGCAAACCCAGCGGATTCAGCGCCTTGCCAACATCATTGGCCACAATCACCCGGGGTACAGAAACCTCTCCGGTGCGGGTATTAACTTCCGCTTCAACGGCCTGGGCAGCAAAAGAGAAGGCGAAATGCATGTCGCCGCCTTCACCCAAGGGCTGCGTCTCTGGGGCCCAGTATTCGTACATCACGCGAGGTTCGCGCCCCTCAGCCTTCATCAAGGCCACCGCATCTCCCAGGGGCACCTTGTGCCCGTTGACCTGGGCAAGTCCTTCAACAAAGCGGATCTGATCGGGGGGCTGGTCATATTTTTCTGCCAGTGTCGTCGCGATGGCATCTTTCAAGGTCTTAGCGGCATACCGGGCAGCGTTACCAGTTACATAGGTCTGGCGGGAGGCTGTGGTGGGACCGCCATCGGGAGTCAGATCAGTATCCATCACCAGCACTTTGACCCGCTCTGGAGACATAGCAAACTCTTCGGCAGCCACCATCTGCAAGACCGTCACCAAGCCTTGTCCTAGCTCCGCGGACGAAGTGCGAACTTCCAACGTCCCATCGGAATACAACTCAACTTCGGCGCCAGCTTTATCAGGCGCGCCACCCCCAAAGCCAGTATTCTTGTAGGCTACGGCGAAACCCCAGGCGCGCACCAGGTGCTCGGCGTCTTCGACTCTGCGCGGCTCGAAGGGGTTTTGGCCGGTCAAACGTCGCATCTCGGCATCGACCTTGTCAATACACTCCATCAGTCCGGTGCTCTCGCGCAGGATCTGGCCGGTGTTGGTGGTGCTGCCGACCTGTAAGGCATTTGAGCGGCGCAGTTCAACAGGGTCGATCTCCAGGGCCTCAGCCACATAATCCATCATATTCTCGATGGCAAACTGGCCCTGCAGAGCGCCAAATCCGCGGAAGGCACCAGCGGGGGGGTTGTTGGTGTACATGGCGTAGCAATCTGCGCGCATGTGGGGCATTTCATAAGGCCCAGAGGAGTGGGCTGTGGCGCGTCCCATCACTTTCTCACCCAGCGAGGCATACGCACCGGTATCGCCATACAACTCTGTCTTCACTGCAGTCAATTGGCCATCCTGTTTGGCACCGACTTTGACAGTGATTTGCGTGGCATGTCGCTTAGGGTGCACCAACAGACTTTCCATGCGGTCGAACAATAATTTCACAGGTCGTCCAGTAACGTCTGCTAACAACGCGGCGTGGATCTGGCCAGCAATGTCTTCCTTACCGCCAAAACCGCCGCCCATCAATTGGCCCATGACACGCACGCCTTTTTCAGGCCAGCCTAACGCTCGCGCAACCTGGTGTCGGTCAGCATAGGGAATTTGTGATCCAACGTAAATCTCCATACGATCATCTTCAGTTGGACGGGCGATGCTGCACTCCGGTTCCAGGAAGGCGTGATCCGTGGTTTGGGTATAAAAGGTATTCTCTAGAATGACGTCAGAATCCGCGAAACCTTGCTCCACATCCCCCTTACGCACCTTGATATGCTTGAGCAAGTTGCCTGCTGCATGTAAATCCGGGGCATCATCTTCACGCGCCCGGACAGGATTGTCGACCACTTCCAGGGGAGTAAACTCTGCCTCGATCTGTGTCAGTGCTTCCGCTGCAATCGATTCGGTTTCCGCGGCCACGATGGCAACGGCATCTCCCATGTAGCGGGCTTTCTCACCGATCCCCACCAGTGCCGGCCAATCATAGATCACCAAGCCGTGATTTTGCTCTCCGGGGATATCCGACGCTGTGAGTACACAGACCACACCGGGCAGCGCGCGAGCTTTCTCAACATCAAGGCTCTTCAGGATCGCATGGGGATATTCTGAGCGTTTCACGCTCGCATGGAGCATACCCTCAAAGATTAGATCATCCGTAAATAATGCTTTCCCATTGGCCTTTTCGATCGCATCGGGACGTATATTGACATCACCAATGGTTTTCAGTGGTTGAGAAGAGAGGTCGATCTCTGGAGGCGCGACGGGTTCTCCGGTCCGGATCGCCTTAGCTGCCGCCAGGATGGCATTCTCAATCGAGGGGTATCCTGCACAGCGACAAAGGGTGTCCTTGAGGGCTTTGCGGATATCTTGCGAGGTCAGATCAGGCTTTTCTTGCATCAGAGCATACGCGGTCATGATCTGGCCTGGCGTGCAGAATCCGCACTGGATGGCACCATGGGTGATGAAGGCTTCTTGGAGAGGATGGAGTTCTTCACCCAGCTCGCTAATCTTTTTATTCGTAGCCGGATAGGAACCAGGAGTTTGGTCAGCCAACCCCTCTATTGTGATTATCTCTCGTCCATCGGCGCGCGCCGCAGGATAGGTGCACGAAACAATCGGATCGCCATCCACCAGGACGGTGCAAGCCCCACATTCTGCTTCCTGACAACCAATTTTCGTCCCCGTCAACCGGAGGCGATTACGTAGCAAATCAGCCAGGGTTTCACCTGGCACATCTTCGAACTGATGTTGTTCACCATTTACCAATAATTTAATCATGTTACGCTTCCTTGCCTGACGCGGCTGCGGGCCAGGCCATCTTGAGAGTTTCTTCCAATAAAATACCAGCCATATGGTGACGATATTCCTGTGTAGAACGATGCCGGCTGGTCCTAAAACTGGCATCTTCTACCACCTTACTAACACCTGCAGCAAGCGTTTCTTCGGTGAAGGGTTTGCCTCGCAGCACACCTTCGGTATCCCGCAGACGTCGGGGCACGGGGCCGGAAGGGCCCATGGCAATGCGCACATCGGCGATTAGATCGCCAGCGCGCTGGAGCCAGACGGCTGTGTTTAGAATGGCGATAGCAACTCCCTGGGGACGCATGACCCTCTTAAATGTAGAGGCTTGATTGGACTCCTTCAAAGGCACGTAGAACCCAACCAGGAGTTCCCCGCGTGGATCCAGAGTTGAGCGTCCAGGTCCGGCAAATAGCTGCTCTAAGGGCATTCTCCTACTGCCTTCCAGGTTGGCAACTTCAGCCTGGGCATCCAAAGCCGTCAAGGCGATGGTGCCATCGGCAGCGGGCAGAGCGTGCCCTACATTGCCCCCCAGGGTAGCGGTATTGCGCACCTGGGGACCTCCGATGAGGCCGCATGCCACTGCCAGAGCGTTGGCATGTTCCTGCACGATCGGGGATTTGGTTATCTTTGCATGGGGAACGGATGCGCCTACGAACAATTCTCCCCCACGGATTTCTAAGGCCATCATTTCAGGAATTGCGGTTACGTCCACTATAGTATGGACGGGGGGATGATTACCCTGCTGCAGATCAAGCATCAGGTCAGTACCCCCGGCGATCAGGATGGCTTCGCCAGGTGCAGAAGCCAGAGCCTGTAACGCATCAGATACAGTTTGGGCGTTGTGGTATGTTTTCCAAAGGTTCATAGGATCGGCGCCAAGTACATCGCAAGGATGGCGGCACTTTTCGAGGGGCGATTTCATATTTGACCCGACGCCGCCGCAACCTGAATTTTGGCTGCGACGACCGCCGATCCGAATTTTCTATATTCTAACAGATTTTGATCAATTCGAGCCAAAAACCTATTGATGGATTACTAGCGTTTGGGGTGACGAATGACCTGAAACGTGGGAAGTGCTGCCAAAAATGGTAATACGGACAGGACCAGGCGTGCTTCCTCTCCTTTTTCGCCGATAGCAAGGATCAATAAGATAATTGGCGTGATCACGAGCAACATATTTTGAAAGTTTGATAGGTCTACGGATTTGGGGCGTTTGAAGATATTGAACCCCAACTTCAATAACTGTACCCCCAACAGCATCAGAGTAACTTTAAACACAATTCGATAAAGAGAGAAAATCAATCCACTTAATTCCGGTTCATCAAAAAACGATGTTCTAGGGTAAGTGAGAATTATCAATCTCTCCCCAATAATTTGCGCGCTTTCCACTGGATGAGTTACGATAAACGTGGTCACGGATCTTTGAATCCGTTTACTATTCTCATAATGTTCCTGAGAATGAATATCTGCGCGTCGATCCCAGGTTTGGGGTTCATCTACAAGTTCAGGCACTTCAATGATTTCTCCCCAGGCGCGGTACAAATTAAAGCCGGTGTGGTTTGACCAGAATAGTTGACCATCATTGAAAATAAGCAATTTTAGATGCCATCCTCCAGATATTAGGATCAATGGCAAAATGAAAGCGAATAAATACCTCTTCGGCATTTGTTTGTATGCAATAAACATTGTGATCAAAATGACTGGCAGCAATAGGAAAACGAAGGGGCGCGCCAGTTCTGACAGAGATAAAAAGAAGCCTGACAATACCGCGCAGAAAATTCTTGCCGTCCGGTGGAAACGATTAGACAACGCCAGCTTCGAAAATAAAAGAAAATTGAGCAGAAAACAGGGAAACATAATATCGTACACTTCGGGATTTTGGGCGCTTATTAAAATGGTTGCTGAGATGAAGATTATCGATAGTAGAAATGAAATCAACCTCTTGAGAATATTTTTGGCAAAAATAATGACAGTAATGCAATACGTTACTCCCAACGCCAACCGGTACATTTCTTTGCAAATTAATTGAGTCGACCCAGTAATTTTGAAGTATATGATCTCGATCATCGCAAAAAGCGGGGGTATCCCTGAGCGCATTTCTCGAATGAATTTGCCGATTTCGTCATAACCTGAATTTTGAAAATCTTCGATGCGAAAATATCCCATCCAGGATGTAGCTTGCCTACCCATCATTTCGCGACTGAGAAGATACCACACGCACAAAAGCAGAGCGATCATCAACCCCAGAAGGATATTCTTGGGAGATAAGATCATCTTTCTTCGAATATCAGTAAAAATTAGGAAAAAAACTAGTTGACAACCTATCAGAATCCCAAACCACATGGACGAGCGTAATTTGACAACATATCCAGCGATATGTCCGAACGAATCAGGATTACAACATAACACGGAAAACAAGCTAAATAAGGCCATGCTTAATATCAAGAACAACGAGTTGCTGGTTTGTTCACATTCAAGCTTGGAGCAAATCGTCTCGAGAGTATATTTTCTCCTGTACAAGAGAGAAAAAAGCAGATAGGCGAATGCCGCGATAAATATAAAATATCCAAGAATGGCTATCAGTTGAGGTTTTGATAGATTAAATAACCCACCCGTGAAATCAATATGCTGCAACACAAAGATCAGCATGAAAATTACAGATTCGATAAACCCGAGAGTTGCGAACACGAAAGTGCCGCGCCACACTCGATGCCCAAATTGATCGCAAGGTGTATTTTTCATCGCTCTTGCTCCCTGTTCTTGCATCTAGCGATGATGGGTTGCAAATATCTAATTGTTCGGGGGATGACTACATGTTTTGGAAATATCTAGCTTCAATGCCCAGATCGTTGCCCCGCACACAGTGCTCAAAGAGGTTAGTAATGTTATTGCACTTCCCCATCTGCGAAATCTTTATTCGGCTACCTCACACAAAGCCCAAATAGTCGTATAATCTGCAGTTCATGGCGTTATGTGGACCTCCACCTAAAAAAACGAAAATAATATAAACGCCGATTAACTATTCATTCTATTTATCTTCCTGGCAACTTGCAGGTTCAATTCAAATCGAAGGAAAAAATTCATGTCTGATGCAAGGTCTTCAGCACTCGATTACGCAAATCAACACAAGGATCGTTATTTGGATGATCTGATCCAATTCTCGCAAATCCCCTCGGTATCCACAGACCCTGAGCGAGTTGGCGATGTACAGAAAACGGCCAACTGGTTGGTGAAACGGCTTGTCGATGTTGGACTAGATAACGTCAAGATCTATCCTACAGAGGGGCATCCGGTGGTTTACGGCGAGCACCTGAAAGCTGGCTCACGAGCCCCAACGGTTTTGGTCTACGGCCACTATGATGTGCAGCCCGCAGAGCCCCTCGAAAAGTGGGATACCGCGCCCTTCGAGCCTGTCGAGCGCGAGGAAAACTTGTACGCACGCGGCGCAACCGACATGAAAGGCCAGGTCGCGGCCACAATCAACGCGATCGAAGCCATTTTGCGCACGGAAACTCTTCCAGTAAATGTGAAATTCATCATCGAAGGTGAAGAAGAAATCGGCTCGCCAAACTTACCGGAATTCATCCAGGAGCATAAGGAGCTGCTGGCCTGTGATTTCGCTCTCAACCCGGATACGGGCATGATCGCTCCCGATTTGCCAACCATTACCTACGCCCTGCGCGGGCTTGCTTATTTCGAATTGCGCTTATGGGGTCCTTCACAGGATTTGCACTCGGGTGTGTTTGGCGGAGCAATACACAACCCCGCCCAGGTGCTGGCCGACCTGATCGCTGGCATGCATGACGAGAAAGGCCGCATCACGCTGCCCGGGTTTTACGGCAGTGTTCGCGAACTGGCTCAAGATGAACGCGCAGCATTGGCGCGTTTACCCAAGAATGAAAATTGGTATCTGGAGAATACCGGCGTGCCTGTATTATGGGGCGAAGAAGGTTACACGCCTGATGAACGCGCCAGCGCCAGACCTACATTAGAAATTAATGGATTGTATTCCGGATTCACCGGCGAGGGAGCCAAGACGGTTCTACCTGCTTATGCCATGGCGAAGATTTCCTGTCGGCTTGTTCCCGACCAAGATCCAGACCAAGTTCATCAACAACTCATCAAATATCTTCAAAACAACGCACCCCCAACTGTCAAGTGGGAAGTCATCAATATGGCCGGTGCGCCAGCCTCCATCAGCGACCGAAATTCTCGCTGGGCGCAGGCATATCTCAAGGCTGCCGAGGCCTCGTGGGGTGTCAAGCCAGTGTTCAAGCGAGAAGGCGGCAGCGTTCCAGTAGTGACTGCTTTCCAAGAGATATTGGGGGTAGAGTCTGTAAACATCGGCTTTGGCCTGCCCACGGACAACATGCACGGCCCCAACGAAAAATTGCATTTGCCTACCTGGTACAAAGGCATCGATGCGCTAATTCATTTCATCTTCAACCTGGCGGAATAATGGAAAATCAACTACCCACCTACGGCGGACAGGCTGTTATCGAAGGCGTGATGATGCGCGGCGCTTCAGCCGTTGCTATCGCCATGCGCGATCCCAATCAAGAGATCGTCATCCACACGGAAGAATTGAGCGGCATCTACAAAAGCCGACTGATAAAAATTCCGTTCTTGCGCGGTTTAGTGGGCTTGTGGGATGCCTTAGTCTTAGGGATGCGCGCTTTGACCATGTCTGCAAATATTCAAACTGGGGAAGACGAACAGCTCGAGGGGGCTGCTCTTTACCTGACGTTAGGGTTGTCCCTTGCTTTTTCGGTAGTCCTGTTCTTTATGGCCCCTGCGGCAGCCGGACAATTAGTCGAGAAATATCTGCATCTCAATGCCTGGTGGGGGAATCTGGCTGAGGGCCTGGTGCGCCTGGGGCTCTTGGTGGGCTATATCTGGCTAATCGGCTTCATGGCCGATATCCAGCGCGTGTTCGCCTATCATGGCGCAGAACACAAAACCATTAACGCCTTCGAGGCCGGCGTCGAACTGACACCGGAGAACGTCGCCCAGCAATCCATCGAACACCCGCGCTGCGGGACAGCTTTCTTACTGACCCTGGTGCTGCTTTCGATCCTCATCTTCTCGCTCTTCGGCCCCTTGCCTTTGCACTGGCGTTTGCTAAGCCGGGTGGCCATGATCCCTGTTTTGGCGGGACTGGCCTACGAGATCATCCGCTGGACGGCAAGGAATCTAGACAAATCCATCGTGCGATTTATGATCAAACCCAATTTGGCCCTACAACGCTTGACCACGCGCGAGCCATCCCTGGAGATCATCGAGGTCGGCATTGCGGCCTTCGAAGCTATGCGAGATGAAGAACAAGCCCTAATTGCTTAAACCATTCGTACGTTAAGAGCCTGCGCAATTTGCTAAATCGCAGGCTCTTTTTGTTGACTATGCGCATCATTGTCTCTGTCATCCTGGGCCTTCTTCTGGCCATGAATATTTGGCTGGTTTGGGAATTGACGCGCCCTGATGGTCTTGGAATTAGAGAACCGCAACTAGAGGCTCAAATTCCAGCTCTGGGGGTAATCACGAGTGAAAATATCGCTAAGGCAGAAGTGTCGCTGACCCCCGCGCAAATCCCACAAGCAACACCCACGCGTCAACTCGTTATGGTCACACGTACCCCCTTGGTCACCCCCACAGAATATGTAGTCCCGAGCGCGACGCGACAGTCCAATCAATACCAAGGCTCCAGCATCACTTCCAACGGCACGATCATCGGCCATTCGGTGAGCAGCCTCCCGTTGATAGTTTATTCCTTCGGCACGGGCAGCACGGAACGTATGATCGTCGCCGGGATCCATGGCGGATACGAATGGAACACAATTGCCCTGGCAGACCAGTTATTCGAATATCTGAAAAAGTATCCCGATACGATCCCACCAGACAAAAAACTCCATATCTTGCGAGCGCTCAATCCTGACGGCGAGGCTCGTTCCCACGGCATCGAGGGCCGCGCCAACGAAAATGGCGTCGATCTCAACCGCAATTTCCCTTCCCTTTGGCAGGAAGATTGGCCTCGCGATGGATGCTGGAATTACAGCCCGATCAACGCGGGCACCCATCCAGCTTCTGAGCCTGAAATTGTAGCACTGATGAATTTCATCAATGCTCACAACATCGATGCGTTGATCAGCTATCACAGCGCGGCTTTAGGTATATTTCCCGGAGGCCAACCTCCCGATAGCCGCTCGCTCAGCCTGGCCGCGACGATTGCTTCCATAAGTAACTATCCCTACCCGCCGATCGACACAGGCTGTCAGTTCACCGGCCAATTGATCGACTGGGCCTCCGATCGGGGTATCGCCGCTGTCGACATCGAACTGACAAACCATGAAAACACAGACTTTGAGGATAACCTACTCATCTTGACGCGATTCCTGACATGGGAACCTTAGGATATTAGGGAAAAGGCTGTGCTGCGCACAGCCTTTTCCCTAATATCGAACACCCCATGATACAGCTCATGAAACGAAAAAATTTCTGGACCCCAACTCGCATTGTAATTGCATTAGCCTTTATCGCCGTATTCGCTGTAGGTAGCGTTTGGCTTTACGACCGTCTGTTACCCAGCCCCACCCAGGAAACTCTCTTTCAGGGTGTGGAGTATATCCGTGATGTTCGCAATTCCCCGCGGCGCATCGTGATCCACGTCCTCAAGGTCAACTTACGAGAACATGGCATTCGCACCCTGGTCACGCCGGGCGATCCTGACGAAGAACTACCCCTCAAAGCTCGCACCACGTCCCAGTTTCTGAATAACTTCGAGCTCCAGGTGGCCATCAATGGCGATGGCTTCCAACCCTGGCATAGCTATGGATTTTTTGATTACTACCCCCACAAAGGTGACAGAGTAGATTCGATCGGCTACGCTGCTTCTGAGGGCACTATCTATTCCCAGGACACGGACAACGAACCCAGGCTTTACCTATCGATCACCAACAGCGGCCGTATCAACTCTCAAACCGGGAAAGATTTCAACGTGATCTCGGGGAATCTTCTGTTGGTGAAGAATGGCGCACCTGTAGATGGCCTAGCAGGCTCCCCCCAACCCAGAACTGCGGTAGCCCTGGACCGACCTAATCACCAACTTATCTTAATCGTGGTCGATGGCCGCCAGCCTGGCTATTCGGAAGGGGTTTCATTAAAAGAACTGGCCGAGATCATCGTCTACCATGGCGGATATAACGCCATAAACCTTGACGGAGGCGGTTCATCAACGATGGCTGTAGAGGGACCATTGGGGGTTGCCAAAGTGCTCAACTCTCCTATCAACCACCGCATCCCTAGCCGTGAGCGGCCTGTCGGCAATCACCTGGGCATCTATGCCAAACCATTGGAATAAGTATTTACGAATCTGAGAAAATCAGCGCGAATCAGCGTCCCAATTGACAAGCTGACTGGTATCGAGCGGAGGCCTGATCGATTTATTCTCCAATGATCTGCACCACCAGCTCCCGGCGGCGGGGGCGATTATCGAAATCAATGTAGATGATCTGCTGCCAGGTTCCCAAAGTCATGCGGTTCTGGACAAAAGGCACTGAAAACGACGACCCCAGAAGTGCGGCACGCACATGGGAATGTCCATTGCCATCTCCCCAGCGGGCATTGTGAGCATAATGCCGGTCGGGATCGACGATCTCATCGAACAGCCTGCGCAGGTCGCTGATGCAGCCTGACTCGAATTCAAGAGTGGTCAGGGCGCTGGTCGCTGATGGACAGAAGATGGTCAACACCCCGTTGCTCAGTTGGGATTCATAGAGAACTGCCCCGACAGCCTCGGTGATATCTTGAATATCGGCATCGCCGCCCGTTTCTAATTTGATTGAGTATGTCTCGACTGGCATGAACTTCATCTCCTTTGAATTGCTCTGGCGGGATTATAGCATGCACCCATGGACGGCAG
>CAYTKR010000105.1:0-17265 GCA_964438295.1 uncultured Anaerolineales bacterium | reverse complement strand
AAATAGGTCTCAGCGCCTCAGTCAGGAATTCGATCTCACTGGAGGGCAGCGAACTGAATAAGGGTACTAGGGTGATATCTAACTCGCTCATACGCACCTTGCTCCCTGAGGGGCAGCTCCCCTCATGCGCATAATGACATTATACTCAGATATCCCCACTACTTTGTTCTTGTTACTTTGATTTATGTAATCCTATGATCGCTCAACTAACCGGCCATTCACATATTTATGTAAAACACTTGATATCAATGTCTGATAGGGTATCCCTTCTTCTAATGCCTTCTTCTGTAGGGCTTCGAGGTTTTTAGATGATATACGAATATTCACCCGCTTATCTTTTTTGTGTGTTGCGCGGGCATACGCTTGATAAGTATCTATTTCTGCATCCTTGTTGTCGACAGATTGCCATTCCCCAGCTTCATACGTATCAAGAATCTCTTTTTCATCATCAGTGAGTTTGATATCTTTTTCGTTCATAGAAATACCTGTTTTATGTTCTATTCTCTAAATACTCTTTGGTTGCTTTTCGACTTGGAATGATTGTTTTTAAAAATACTACCCGTTCACTCTCAACAAATGGTACCAGATATGCGTAATCGTTAATTCTGACGACAAAGATCCTTTGATCTGGATATTTGATTTGATTTGGATGTTCGACTATATCGAGTAGTTGTTCATTTGCAATACAAAACACTACTTCTTCAAAGGAGATATTTCGTTCGGCCTTTAGCTGTTGATTTTTCTCGATATTCCAGGCTAAATATTTCACAGTACGATAATATCACAATGTGTGCCTTTTGGATACAATAATCCTAAATGATTGAGACCTTCAGTCTGTTTCTCCTTGCAAACCACGCGCTTCGAACTCGGTTATGATCTCCTGATTGACCTGCGCTTTCTCCAGGAAAGAATGTCGTGGGGAACTTCTCCCACAGGCGTTTGTTGACCTGGATTTCGGAGACTAGGAAGGTTATGGTTCCACTGGGAAGTGCGCTCATGGGTTGGTGTCAACTGCCTCCATGATGACCAATACATCTTCTATAGTTGATTGTAGGTCCCGATCATGACCGCGAGCTTTAGCCTCTTCGAAAACTTGTGGGGATAGTTTATGCTCCATCGCCGCACAAAGTTTCTTTGTTTTTTCTTTTTCTAATTGTTCAAGATGGGGAGATGTGACTAAGATACTCGAAATCTCTACAACAAATACTTCATATCCCAATTGGGCCAAATGTTCGCTCAAATTTGCTAATAGGTATGCATTTAATGTTGAACTGGGTAACTTTTTTCCAATCTTCAACGCTTTAAGGTAATATACCTGTGCTTCCATGAACTTGCCTAGTTTTGATTGAATTTTCCCATGTCCAATGAGAGCTATCCCCTCCCACGAAAGGGTATTTTCATTCTGAGCGGAATTGAGCAAATACCGATAATATTCTATCGCTTCGTCTATTTCCCCCATATCAATTGCGACATCTCCCAAGCGGCGGACTGGTTCGTACACCCACTGATCTCCCATATCTTTGAATATATCTAGTGCGTCCTGATAGCGATCCTTGGCTTCGTCATAGTCGCATTTAATGTTTGCAATATCCCCAAAACGCAATAATATTACTCCAAAATCGAGAGCGACATTTTCAATCACATCAAGGAGATCGCTGCTCTTTGAAAAATATTCTTTAGCTCTGTTATAGCAACCTTGACGGAATGCGATGTCTCCCAAAATACGATAATCTACAGCCATACCTCGGAAGTTCTTGATATTTTTATCGAGCTTAAGAGCTTCATTTAGATGATGTTGAGCTTCAAAAAAGGCTCCGAAACCATATAATAATGTTAAACCGAAACTTTGGTGGAAGATAGCCACCACCCAAGGAAGTCTCAATTCCTCACCAATCGCGACACCTTCTTGAAAAAGTTGTCTAGAATATTGGAGACTTTGCCGAGGACCTCTAAATAAAATCATTACACTCACTACTGCTACTTCCCAACGTGCTTCAAATTTGCTTAATTGCCTCAAACTTTCAAGAAATGGCTCATTATTATTTGAGAACCAACCACAAAATGCATGTATGAGCCAGAATACAATGACTCGGTCATCATGTTGTTCCCCATTTAGAAGAAACTCTTTTGCCCAGTTGCACGTATTTCTCCCTTCATCGTACCAGTTCTGGACTTCAAATATCCAAAAGCGGCTAACAAGCGATCTTCGTATTGCATTGAATTGTTTTTCCTTAATTCCCCATCGCCAGGATACGCGGATATTATCCATTTCATGCAAAAAGTCTGCCTGCTCACCAAAGGCGATAGATTCTTCATTCTGATGAAGTAGATCCGAGAAATATTCACAATGCCGGTTATGTGTATTTATCTTCACATCAGGGACTTCGTTTAACTTTTCTTCCGCATATTGCCAGAGCAGTTCATGAATTTGATATCGTCCGGTTCGATCGCGTCGAATTAATGATTTATTTGCCAGAGATAACAATAATGGTAAAGATGCTTCAGCCACCTGTTGAGCAGCTTCTCGGGCGAAGCCCCCTCGAAAGACCGCTAGTTTCTTGAATACTTCCTGCTCCTTTTCTCCGACCATTTTCCAAGTGTGGTCAAGCACTGCCCGGATGCTGTGGTGACGTTCGGGGATGTCGCGCACTTCTGTTTCCAGGAAATCGATACCTTGTTTGATTTCAGATATGATCTCACTTGTCGAGAGCATCGCCACCCAAGCCGCAGCCAGCTCGATCCCTAGAGGTAGACCATCCACTTGGGCGCAAATTGCGGTAACGTTAGCCAAATTTTCTGGATGAAGATCGAAATCTGGGCGCGCTCTCTGCGCGCTTTGCACGAAGAGCTTCAGCGCGCTGTGTCCATTTTTACCCAGAAGATCAACTTCATCATTAGTCATTGCATCAGGGATGTCTTTTGGAAATGACATCCCCTTGAGAGGGTAAACAGTTTCGCTCCTCAGATTTAGCTTCGCACGAGAAGTGGCCAGGATTTTCACATCCGGGGCTGTCGTCATTATCTCGGTCAACAATCCAACACCTGCCAATAGGTGTTCGAAATTGTCCATGATTAGCAGGATTTGCTTTTCACGAAAATAGTCGAGGATTTGCTGTTTGGGCGCCATCCCTGGATAGAACTGGAATTTGACTGCCTCTGCGATCGAAGAGAGAATGTTATCTGCAGAATTCAGGGGAGCCAGCGAGATGAAATAAACGCCGTTGGAGTAATCATCCAGTTGGTTCTTTCCAACTTCTATGGCTAAGCGGCTTTTGCCCATTCCCCCCGGACCTAGAATGGTGAGTAAGCGGACTTCCGGTCGCCCAAGCTCTTCAACAATAGCAGTTATTTCTCCATCACGACCGATGAAGGGCGTGGCTGGTATGGGTAGATTATTAGGTCGATAATCGACTGTTTTCAGCGGGGGGAACTCGCTGGGCAAGTCAGGCGCGTTGACTTGGAAGATATGCTCAGGCCTGGTGAGATCTTTCAAGCGATGCTTGCCTAAGTCGAGTAACTCTATCTGGGCGGGGAGTTGATCATGAATGAGTTCATGTGTACTTTCCGAAAGCAGGATTTGTCCGCCATTCCCAGCAGACATTAATCGGGCGGCTCTATTGGTTTCCGTGCCAAAGTAGTCGCCCGCACGCTCTTGTGCCTTACCTGTATGTATTCCCATGCGGACTCTGACGAGAGCATCTCCCCAGTCTTTTTCATGCAATGCCTGCTGAGCGGCTAGTGCCGCGGTGAGCGCGTCCTGAGCTGTCTCAAACACGGCGTGGAAGCCATCTCCTGTGGGTTTTACAACCGAGCCATTGCACTCTTCGATAGCCCTCAGCAGAAACAAATCATGCTTTTCGAGAGCAGTTTCCATTTCCTCTGGGTATTGTTCCCACAGGCGCGTGCTGTCCTGAACGTCGGTGAAGAGGAAAGTTACGGTGCCACTGGGAAGTGCTGACATTTATTGTTCACTTTTGTTTTTGTATTTATCGCCGAGATATTAATTCTTGGGGATGGCATTCTTCGTAAACCCTAGCTGGAAATGATATTGTGCCATCCCCGTTGAATGGTTTTGTTGATAGATTCAATTGGTAGCCTTCGTAGTTCCTAACCCCAGGCGTTGCGATCTCGTCTTTTATCAGGATCTTTTTTGTGTTCGACTTCGTCTGGATGGAAATTTTTTACTTGATACTCCGTCAGTGTCCAATTATCCTTTTTAAAATAAAAGTCTAATTTTGTTACGATTGCAGCTTTTGCCTTGGATGTATCCTTTTTTGCTGTCACTGGGATGATCAACGTGTAATCACCGATTTCATCGGCTCTGACAACGATGTAATCCCCAATTTTTTTCACATCGTCCTTCGTTGTTTTACCGAGGCCAATAATTGCTTCTGCAGCATCTGATAACATATCTTCGTTGTCACTGACAACCACCAAAAAATATGTGCAAACAGGGTTTTTTATTTTCTCGGTCATCGTTTTTCTCTCCTTTTCTATATCCAGCTGAGGGATTTCTATTATGACTCTTAAGTTTCGATAATTATGCTGTTTAAGGGAACTGAGAGGGAAGCTGTCTCTGGCAGATTGACGTGAGGTTTGCAGAGCAAGCGACCCTGGCTGTAACTGAGTGGCATGATCGCCGTTTCTTCCGCAACTAGAATCTTGTCTGCTGCCTTGTATTTTTCTATCCGCTCATTCTGATCCGAAATACATGCCGCCTCTTCCACAAGTGTGTCAAAACATCGATTTTGCCATCGTGGATCATTCAAACCTTCCTCGCTGTGGAAGACCGCATGTAGAAAATTATGTGGATCCAAGTAATCCGCGCTCCAACCGATCAGGGTCAATTGCGCAGGATCATTTTCTAATCGATTATTCAGTTCTCCCCATGATATGCTTTGGGGAAGAACCTTTACTCCCAAATTTTTTTCCCATGATTTTTGTAAAAATGGAATCACGCGTTCGGTATCTGAGCCGGTGGCATGGATCCAGGAAATTTCAGGAAATCCATTGCCGTCTGGAAATCCAGCCAACCTCAATAACTGCTTGGCATGATTAGGATTATGTCGTAGGCCAATATCCTTTGAATATCCAGGCATACCTGGTGGGATAAAACCACCTGTTGCTGCCTGTCGGAGACCTTGAAAGGCGTCTATCGCCATTGCATCACGATCTACTGCGTGGACGAAGGCCTGGCGAACTCGAACATCATCGAATGGTGGTTGGTTCACTAAAAATACCATGAAAAAGGTTGCTGGACGGGGAATAGCAATGAGTTCGTCTTGAAAAGTATGACGTACCTGCGTGATTGTGCCAGGATCGGCGTTAAACATTGTCATTAAAAAAACATCATTATTTGCGTAGCTATCCAAAGCATTCGTATACTTTGAGATTAGTAAACACTCTACCTGTTCGACATTTCCATGACTTCTACCTTGGTAACGAGAATTCTTTGCGAGGTCAATTCGCTCTTCATCTACCCAATCCAACAAATTGAAATATCCATTATTAACAAGATTTCCAAGTTTTGCCCAATTATTCTGTTTCCTCTCAATAGCCCATCTCGGAAGTGGAAAGGTCACTGGTAGAGCTAAGAGATAGGGAAAATAGGCTGTCGGATTTGCAAGATAAACTTCTAAGGTCAAGTCATTTGACGCTGAAACCCCAACTTGTTCTGGATCATCGATATTTCCTTCTCTAAATGCCTGAGCGTTTTGAATGGGGTAGAGCAAATGAGCCCTGGGAGCACGTGTCACTGAATCCAGGTTTCGCTTCCAGGCGTACTCGAAATCGCCTGCGGTTAGGGGTGTCCCATCACTCCACTGGAGTCCATCCCTCAAATGAAAGGTATACCTTTTGCCTCCATCTGCAACTTGCCAGCGCGATGCTACAGCTGGGAGTATGCTGTGATCCTTTCCAACGCATACTAAACCTTCGAAGAGCTGCGCACTCATAAATGCCGACACATCATCACTTACTAACCCCGGGTCCAGGGTAGATGGCGGCTCAATAGCAACTTTCAGAACAGCGGGTGGAAGTTGCTGATCTATTTTCCGGTCAAATCCCATAAAGTCCCAATGAGAAGAATCTTCTGTAAAAATCTCCGCGGCCTTGTCGTATTCTCCGGCGATTAAATGGACTAATCCCATAGCGTGTTTTGTTTCTGCGATCAACTTTTCTTGACCGGATACCTGCATGATGGTGATCGCTTGTTGATAATACTTTTCAGCATCTTCGTGGGCATAGAGATTTCGAGCTTGATGGCCAGCTTGAAGTAAGTAATTCTTGGCACTATCTGGATTTGCTGCTTCCAGGAAATGCGTCGCCAGCAGAACTGCGATCTCAGCGCTGTGATCCTGGTAGATCCTCTCGAGAGCCAAAGCGATTTCTCCGTGTAAAATCTGACGTTCTCTGGCGCTCATTCTGATGTACAGAAAATGCTGGAAAAGCGTATGGGCAAATGAATAGCGTGATAACAATTGATTGCCGACTTGTATTTCTCCTGCTTCTCGTACCAAATGGTGCCGTTTCTCCAAATTCAGGGATAGGGCAGATAAAAGATCCCGCTCGCTGATTCCTTGCACTTTGGCCAGCACTTGAACAGTGAATTCTTCGCCCTCTACACAAGCTGCTTTCAAGATCTCTATCAGAGCGTCATCGAGTCGATTGATGCGTTCTTCAATCACTGCTTCCACCTGCATTGGTAGCGTTTTCCAATCGAGTTCGTCGCCCTCAATCCAACGTCCATGGCTATCCCTCACAAGATCACCTCGATCTTGCATCGCTCGTAGCAACTCGATGGTGAATAAGGGGTGTCCATCAGTCTGTTGCAATAATGAAGTTCGAAAACCGTCTCTAAGATCGTTAGGGTCAGTCTCTAGAAAGGCGTCTATGAACCGGCGACCTTCCGGCTCTTCGATCTGGTTTAGATCTACACTGATGTCTCCATGCAGGCGCTTGAACTCGTTGATGATCTTTTCCAACGGATGACGGTTGCCATCCCGATCAGGGATCACTTCTTCTGGCCGATAGGCGCAGACAATCAAGATACGTTTATCTGCCAAATGCCGACCTAAATAGAACAACAACCCCATCGAAGCCGTATCCATCCATTGCGCGTCATCCAGGATGAGCAGCATTGGATATTGGTCAGACAAAACACGCAATAAGGTAGAATATTGATCAATAAGAAAGCTTTGTTCTACTCCCCGAGAACGATATTGTTGCTGGTGCACAATCTCTCTTAATTGATCTAACCATGGTGAATCATCATCTTCTGTAATCATTGCACGAGATAGAAGATCCACGCCACGTAGAATCCTGTTTAAGAGATCAGGAGCACAATCCAATAAAATCTTTACAACATCAGGGAGAGTCGCCCATATGCGCCGCGCATGGCTGGTGGAAATAAGCCCTGCTTTCCAGCGTGTTTCAATATCCCCAGTTAACATACCCATTGTTTCTCTAAACGGAAGATAAGGATCGCCAACGCCGGAAAAAGCGTTGCAATTTCCAACCACCGCCAGCAAATCAGGATAGGTATCCATCGCTTGCCTGGAAAATTCATCTAGCAAAGCAGTCTTGCCTCGTCCAGCTCCGCCTGATACCAGTGCTACTCCTCCTCGATGAGCCATGGCTTCCTTCAAGAAGCCGTTCAATTTGCCTAGTTTTTGCTGTCGGGCAACAAAGATCGGTTTCTGAGTTTCTGCCTGCTCATCATCGAGGAATGCCGGAGGTTGGGTAGCAGGGATTGAGATATCAGCCAACGACCTAAGCGGTGGAAACTGATCAGGTAGGCCAGGATCGATCAATTGGAAAACATGTTCAGGATGTTTGAGCCCTTTTAGCCTATGCTCACCTAGATCGAGAAATTCTATTTTCTCGGGCAGATCGTCGTTTATAAGGTCATAAGTTTGTTGAGAGAGTACTGTCTGTCCACCATGGACAATGTCTCGCAGACGTGCACACCGAACGACATCTGAGCCATAGTAATCGCCATCGCGGAATTCTCCTTCTCCGGTATGAATGCCCATACGCACGCAGATGGGGTTCGATGTTGGCCACGATTCAGCATACAGTGCTAGCTGGATGGCAAGCCCTGCAAGTACAGCATCATGGGAGTTCTCGAAGACCACAAAGCGGCTGTCGCCTTCGCCGCGTGGCCGGACGAGGAAACCATTGTGCTTCTTAGACAGCATATCGATCAATTCATCGTGCCGATCCATTGCCTTGCGCATGGATTTGGGATCTTGTTCCCAAAAGGGAGTGCTGTCCTGTACGTCGGTGAAGAGGAAGGTTACAGTTCCGCTGGGAAGTTTGGGCATTAGAAATACCTCAATTTTCTGAGATCATCCTCCGTACATCTTACATAGATCCTTGCGACATCTTTGTATCCTAATTGAGCAACTAGAAATTATTTTCCTTTTTGAGGGGCAGATGCATGGATGTCACTGCGTATTTCAAAATTACAACGAATTATCAAACTACTATCTCATTCCTCACACGAACCAATGCGGTACAAATCGCGCTCCTCGCAGGTCAGCTCGCGCGCGTAGCGGTTGGCCTGGATCCAATCCTTGAGTTCATCCAGGGTTGGGATCTCCAAATCCCATTGTATGATGCTGTTGTTCACGGCTGTCAAGCCCGTTTTGCCATCGTGGCTGATGGCGCTGTCCAAAGTCCAACCAATATCCGGCGCTCTGAACACACGAATGGGGGTGCCGGTATTAATATCCCAAAGTGTCAGTGTGCCATCGCCTGCGCTGGAGAAAAGTGTGTTTCCATCAGCATCGATATTCAATCGTGGCTGTGCACCGGGAAGTCCTTCAAATTGCTGGATCTCCTCACCGCTTTCGAGATCCCATTGGATCATGGTGCCATTCGTCCCTGCGGTAATCGCCGAACGACCATCCGAGGTGATGACAATTCCAGCGATGGCGCAGAAGGCATTCCCCTCTACTAAATGCCTTTCGAAACGGAGTGCTTGCTCACCAGTCTCCAAATCCCACATGCCAACGACACAATCGTTACCAGCACTAAGGGCCTTTTTGTTGTCTGATGTGATCGCCAAACTCCATGTATCCATCAAGTCACTGTCCAGGTAACGGATGATCTCACCAGTCTCCAAATCCCATAGGATCAGATTTCCGTCCAGACCACCAGATAGCGCCCTATTTCCATCGGGGGTGAAAACTACCTCGATTACCCAGCCCTCGTGTCCCTCCAGGAGCAGGATTTGCTCCCCGGTGGCGAGGTCCCACAGGCGCACGCTTTGGTCGATCCCCCCCGAGAGCAGCCTCTCCCCATCGGGGCTGATAGCCACCGACCAGATGCCATCCGTGTGGCCTTCAAATATTTGGATTTGCTGGCCGTTTTCCAGGTCCCATAAGCGCAAAGTATTATCCTCCGAGATGGGCATCCCTGGTACAGCTCGACCCGAACTCGAGACGAAGTATTTTCCGTCCGGTGTAAACTCTAGACTCATAATGAACGGGGCAGTATGCCCCGTAAACCGTTGAGTTTCGGCAGCACTGACTAAATCCCAAATAATCAGGGTGCCATCGAGTGCGCTGGATATTGCTCTACGACCATCGGGGCTGATAGCGAGGCTTTTGGTCCCAATACCGTGAATGTTGAATAAGGCAGCCTGCTGGCGTGTCCACAGATCCCATAAATGAATCTCGCCGTTTCCGCTACCCATTAACGCCCAACGGCCATCCTGGCTGGCTGTCATGGTCCACACAAAATCGCCTTCTGCCTCCAGGGTATCGATTTGATCACCGGATTGGATGTCCCAAAAATAGAAGTCGGCCGTATCTGCGGAAAGCGTGATAAGGGTACTGCCATCAGGGCTGATTTCCAGGTTATTATTGTCATGATCAGGGGTTTCGATGTGGTGAAGGGCTTCTCCAGTTTGCACATCCCAAATGAAGATCTCGTTGACGGCATCGAGACCCTCGAATGAAAATGGACCTGAAACCGAGGCGGCTTTACTGCCGTCGGGTGTGAAGGCGACTTCCAATACACCGTTGGTGTGACCTTCGAAGCGCCGAATTTCCTGACCCGTTTCAAGATCCCATAAGATCAGTTCTCCCTGATTGAAGTGGGAATCTCCGATGTAACCACCTGAAATTGCAGTATTTCCATTGGGGCTAAAGGCAACTGTACGCACATGCCCTGCATGTCCCTCCAAACGATGGATTTCACGCCCAGTCGAAACATCCCAATAGATCACCCGCGTATCCTCAGAAGCGGACAGGGCTGTCAAGCCATCAGGCCTGAAGGCAACATCGTTGATCAGAGTTTTGTGACCTTCGAAGCGCCGCACTTCTTTCCCGGTTTCCATATCCCACAAAATCAGCGAGCCATCTTCGAAGCCCAACAGGGCAGTGCGATCATCCGGACCGATATCCAGGCCCCAAACTGATTCGCCAACACCTTCGAAGGTGTCGGAAATTGAGTAACGCGCTCTTGCTCCTGGAGAGTATGCTGCTTCCAGTAAGATCTGCTGTGCTAATTCTGGTGGATCATCGATGTCATTGGCAGCTTGAGCCAGAACCAGTGCGGTGGCAGAGTCTAAATCGTTGAGCGATTCCTGGGCGTTGGCCGCCAGACTCAAGCTGTAAGCTTCTAAGGCAGCGCGGGCTTCCTGCTCAGCGACGGCTTTCTGCGCCAACGCCTCGGCAGCAGCCGCATCAGCTCTCTCGGCTTGGAACTCGGCCTCATCTTTGGCTGCTACGGCAGTAGCAGCCTGGTATTGTGCTAATCCCTGGGCAACGGTGGCTGTGGCGGCGTTTTGCCCGGCGATCAGGGCATTGTCTTGGGCGATGCCGCGCTGATTGAAGGCAAAGATGGACAGGATTACGGCGATGATCGTCGCAATGGCAAACACACCTACTAAGGCTCGCAAGAAACGACGTGAACGCGCTTCCAGGGCAGCCTCCTTAGCCTGGCGTTCTTCTTCGGCAGCTTGCCGGTCGCGCCGGTCGGCCAGGCTGGCATCCAGAAATTCTTTTTCTAAGGCATTCAATTCATTCCTATGATCCCAAGACCATTCCAACACCTGTGTCAAACGCTTCCCACGGTACAACTCGCTAGGAGTCCGCTCCAGGCGCTGCCACTCCTGAGATGTCTCTGTCAGGTGACGATGTAGGAGCAAGCCCTCGCGGTCCTCGTTGAGCCACTCGCGCAATGTTGGCCATTCGCGGATCAGCGCCTCGTGCGCTACTTCGGCAGTCTCCTCAGCTGCGGTGATCAAGCGAGCGTCAACCAGAGTTTGGAGCACTTCCTCAGTAGCAGCCCGCGCTTCGGGAGCATTCTCGATATCAGGCATAAGTTCCGTCAGTAATACCCGGCGGCGAGTATCTGGGGAAGGCATGCCGCCTTCATCCGTGCCTTCGCCTAATTCGGTCAGACGCAAAAACAGGTTGCGGGTGATGGTTTGTTCTTCAGGGGACATGCGCCAATATACCCATTCAGCAGTCTTGGCGATAGCACCTCGGATGCCCCCTGATTCAGCGTACCCAGTGAAGGTCATCATGCGCCCCCGGCGACGTTTCCAGGTTTCTAGCAGAGCGTGGGAGAGCAGCGGCAGCGCGCCAGGTTCGTCGCCAACTTCTTGCAGGAGCATATCCACCAATCCGGGCTCGAATTCCCAATCCCCTTGACGGGCGGGTTCTTCGATAGCGCGTTGTAATTCTTCTTGAGTCATGGGACCAATGAATTCCTGGCTGTTTGCTAACGCTTCGCGCAGATTGGCGTACCCTCCGCAATGGCCGTAGAAATCCGCCCGCAGTACGATCACTACAAGCGTAGGCCCAGCAAAATTAGGTGATGCGGCCGTGAGTAGGTTATCGATGAAGGCTCTGCGCTCAATCTCGTCCCGGCATAGGGTGAAGACTTCTTCAAATTGGTCAACAACCAGCAGTACATGTGATGGAGCTGGGGGGCTTGGGGGTTGCGGGGATATATCTGCCATGCCCCCTAGCTCCCCAGCACCGTTGCTTATCATGTCGCACACTATCTGATGCAATCCTTTCGGGTCATCCAGCATCTCTCGGATAAGGACGTTGTAATCCTTCTTTGCATCTTGGGCCAGGTTGTTGGCAAGGGCAAGCAGGGGATGGTCGCCGGGTGTGATCACATGGACAGGCCAATTCTCGCTCTCTTTGATGGCTGGGATCATCCCGGCGCGCACCAGGGATGATTTGCCACTGCCTGAGGCGCCCACGATCAACGCTAAGAAATTGTCTCGATCAGTTCCAGGAGAGATGGAATCTTGGAGACGAGCAATAATCTTATCGGTCAGCATCTCGCGGCCGAAGAACAGAGCGGCATCGGCTTCATCGAAGTGTTGTAACCCCTTGAAAGGTGGTTTACCTGGGGCAGGGGGCTCCTCGACATCATCGGGAGATTTAAGCGCTGGAAACTCACGCGGCAACCCTGTACCTGTCAACTGGTACACATGTTCGGGTTCTTGCATGCCCTTGAGAGGATGTTCACCCAGGTCGATGAACTCATCCAACTGAGATAACTCCTGCATAGAAAGCTGGTAGGTTTTCTTGGAGATCACCGTCTGTCCCCCATGAGCGATACCTCGCAGGCGAGCGCATCGGTTGACGGCTGTGCCGTAATAGTCGCCTTCGCGGAATTCCCCTTCCCCCGTGTGTAGGCTCATACGTACATACAGCGGTGTTTGTTCAGGCCAAAGTTCGGCGTGCAGGGCGCGCTGGATAGCCGCTGCCGCGCTGACCCCGTCGATGGCGCGCTCAAACACTATGAAACGGCTATCACCCTCACCACGCGGCCGCACGACGAAGCCGTGATGCTGCTGGGAAACAGATTCGATGATTTCATCGTGTCGCTTGAGAGCCAGACGCATATCCGCAGGATATTTTTCCCACAGGCGCGTGCTATCTTGCACATCCGTGAAGAGGAACGTTATCGTTCCACTAGGTAATGCGGACATTTTTCGCCTCCTTTTATCTTTGAATGCAAAATTTGTTCCGCGGGATAACCATGCCCAGATCCGCTATTGAGCTGGAATTTGAATTCTATTAATGTGGAAGAATCAAACATATCCCACCCCAAAGTGCTTTGTGGTTCCCCGGTTCAAACGAGGGGACTTAGTTTTTGCAACGAATGATTGACTGCGATGTGCTCCACCCCACAGAGTCAGTTTATGGCAATTTACAGGCGGCTACTATGATAATCATTCAAATCATCTCAATTATATACGAAAAACTCTTTGGTCTCTGAGGATTCCTAAGGTGAACTCCTGATTTGGGGTATGGGGCATGCTCCGCACGCCCCATACCCCAAATCAGCCGACTTCCACGTCGATTCGTTGAGACACAAAATCTCCCAATGAATTGACATTCGCCGGATATTTCGGTATAATCCGAAAAAACTGAAATGACTGAAATAAAACTAGATCTAAACCCGATTATTACAGAATTCATCCTCCATTGGGGAGAGATGGGCAGTCGTTGGGGGATCAACCGCACGATTGCCCAGATTCACGCCTTGCTCTATATTTCCCCAAAGGCATTGACCGCGGAAGAAATCAGTGAAACACTGTCTGTGGCTCGCTCGACAGTCAGCACGGGGTTGCGCGAATTGCAAAGCTGGGGTTTGATCAAAGTAGTTCACGTTCTCGGAGACCGCAAAGACCATTTTGAGATCATTGGGGACGTCTGGGAGATGTTCCGGGCTGTTCTGGACGAGCGCAAACGGCGTGAACTGGATCCTGCGCTGAGTATGTTGCAAGAGACGGTTGCGGAATTCGAAACCAGCGCAGAGGGGGATCCCGCCATGCATGAAAAGATGATCGAGTTGCTCGATTTTTTCGAAACGGCTTCAGAGATTTATGAGCAAGCGCAAGTGCTCCCTACAGAGACCCTAGTGCAGATTGCTAAGAAGCGTGACACAATTAGCAAGATATTGAATCTCGCGACACGAGTATAAGAAAGAGTTTTTTTTAACATCGAATTTCGGTTTTTACCGAAATAACTGATAATACAGATCGACGTAAGTGAATAATGGTAACAGAATTCAATAATCCAGTTCGAGAATATCTCCAGGAAGTCGAAGACCGTATGCGTTCGCGCTTCAATGGCAATACTGCGGGGCTGGCTTCTATGCTGGAGCAATTCTTTCAATTGAAGGGAATGCGCCTCAGACCCACCCTGACGATCCTTGTTGGTCAAATGCTCGATGCTGAGCAGGATCATCTGCTCGATCTTGCGGCAGCCATCGAGTTGTTGCACACCGCCACACTCATCCATGATGAAATGAACGAAGATGTCCCCGCAAGACGCCCGTCGCAGACGTCCAACGCGGCCTGGCCCCCTTTAGCCAATGTGCTGGCTGGGGATCTGGTATTCGCCATCGCTGCTACCCTCGCAGCGGATACACAATCTGTTCGTGTCATGGAGTTGTTCGCTGAAACCCTGGCCACCATTGTCAATAGGGAGATTACAAATCTTTTTGAGAATCAAGAGGGATTCGACCAGAAGATCTATTATCGTTGGATGTATGGCCAAACTGCTTCGATGTATGAACTGGCTGCCGGAGCCGCGGCTCATTTGGGTTTGTCTGAAGATCCCAAAGTAATAAATGCCGCGATAAAGTTTGGCCACGATGTAGGCGTAGCCCACCAGATTGTGGAAGATATTCTTGATTTCAACAGCATTCCTGCTGATCGTGGTGTTCGGGTGGGGAGTAACCTGCGTCAAGGATTGATCACCTTGCCAACCTTGCACTATTTTGAGGCCCACCCGCATGACCCAGATCTTCTTTCGGTTATCGACCACAATGGTCATGATGAGGAAACTCTTAATCGATTGATCGCTGCCATCAAGGCCAGTGATGCCATCGACCGCTCGATGGATGAGGCAGAGCGGCTTGTAAAGAGTAGCCTGGTTATCTTGAAAACCTTTCCAGATAATCAGCCCCGTCAGGCTTTGGAAGAGCTTTGTAAGAATATCCCATCGCGATTCCAAGAGACCCAGGCAAACCCTTTATGCTAGAAATTCAAGGCGACTTGTTTATGCACATAGATAATTATTTGCCCCAGTACGAGTTCAATGAAGTACACTCAATTTCGATACAGGCTCCTCCCGATAAGATTTTCACAGCCATCAAAGATTTAACCCAGGCTGACTTGTCCCCATTGATTTTCTTGATGCTTAATATTCGCCAATTGCCAGCAAAACTGCTGGGTAAAGGGATTTCTCGGAATTTCATTAGCGTAACTTTTCTAGAACAACTCTATGAAGGCGGTTTCATCCCTCTGGCTGAAGAATCCAATCGAGAGATTGTGTTTGGACTGATCGGTCAATTCTGGTCTCTTACAGGGACAGATGACAACCCATCGATTTCTGACCCAAGGGCATTTTTAGCGTTCGATCATCCAGACTATGCCAAAGTGGCAGCGAATTTCCTCATACAGCAGGATGTGGAAAGCGCCCATTTTCGCTGTTCAACAGAAACGCGCATTCACGTCCCAGATAACAAAACTCGCCGGAAATTTGCGCTATATTGGCGTTTGATCTCAATGGGCAGCGGTTGGATCAGAATGATGTGGCTCAGAGCGATCAAAAGAAAAGCACTGGCGTTATAGAAATCATCTTTGAGATAGGCACGTTCCCTTTGTTTCCCCCCGCAGGGCCGCGACTACATTATGGGGCTGTTCCCCTGAAAAGATCAGCACTTCAAGATTAGGCATTCGTTTTACTAATTCCAGCATTTGCCTGACTTTGCTAGCCATCCCACCGGTAACATCTGTTGCTGATGAACCAGCTACGCTTGCTGCGACCCGATCCCAATTTTCGGGCGTGATCGAAGGGATCATTAGGGAGCACTGTGGATAATCGGCCCAGACCCCCTCTTCGATCCCAGCCAGACAGATGCGCTGCGGCTGCAACACCCCAGCCAAATGGATAAACAGGTCTTCTGTGGATAAGATCGTTCCCCCAAGGATTTCATCAAAGACAACATCCCCGTAAATTACAGGCAGCAATCCTGCTCCCAGGGCACGGCGCAGGGGATCAACGTTCCAATTGGTCACTTGACCCCTTGACGTTGTCATTGTCCCCGAGGGGGGGAACGCCATCGCAGGAAGCCCGACCTGTTGAAGCGCCTCCATGACCATGTGATTCAAGCTCAAGGCCTCATACCAGACTTCGGCAAAGCCTCGCCAACCCTCAACTGAGTCCACGCCCTGCCGGGTACCATATTTCTTGGCAGGCACATGACCAAATGACCCCGATCCGTGTCCCAGCACCAACTTCAGGTCTGAATTCTCATCCAGAGCAGTTTTGATTTGCTCAGCCAGGCGCGTTATCACATCCTTCCGTGGAGTGCGTGGAGTGTTCTTGTCGGTAATTAGAGAGCCGCCTAGTTTTAGAAATTGGAAATTGGACATTAGATTAGTAAAGAAATTCGTCGAGACCTAGAGCAAAGCAAATTGCCTTATTTGCTTCTTGCATGCGTGTAGGAGAGATTTTATTTAGCAACCCCCCAATTTGATTTTTGGGGATAGTTTGGATGTTGTCGAAGTTGGCAACACATTCGGAATGCATTCCATCTTCAACAGTCAAATAAACTTCTGATGGAATGTTACGAATAGTAGTTGTGATGGGTGCAATGGTGATATTGGAGAGATGGCTGATCGCTGAGTCGCGGGTTAATATTAGGACAGGTCGGCGTTTATCAGGTGATTTAAATGTATACCACCGCACTTCTCCGCGAGTCATACTTCACCCCATGCTTGCTCGTCTAACCAAATATCGAATTCTCCTGGCTCAACAGGGATTTTCGCATACCCCTCTTTATGTCGTTTTTCCATCTCGCGGATTTTTAGTTGCCGCAGCGCCAATTGAAGTGCTTCTCTGATGAATGCGGAACGAGTGGTATTTAGTTCCTGGGTTACTTTGTCTATTTCTGTAAGTAACGGTTCATCAATTGTCATTTGAATAGTCTTCATCTACTCACTCCTTTATGTTGATTGCAATCCACATTCTAATCCATATTACGACGAAGTTCAAGTTGAACGAGGTGCTTTTGTATGCAGTCTATTGTAAAATAAACATCTCAAAGTGAAGCAGATACAACGCACGAAATATCTATCTGAAGATTCAAAGATGTGCCGGTTGAGCCTCTTGAAACCAGCAGCGCAATTTTTGGATAGCTAAATTGACTCTACTGCCAAAAGTCACCAAGCGAGTTTCCCGCTGGAATATATGGGGGTGGTTGCGGAGCAAC
>CAYTKR010000104.1:0-17566 GCA_964438295.1 uncultured Anaerolineales bacterium | reverse complement strand
GTGCAGGTAGATGATAAGCTGGTTGCAGTTCAATTTCATGAGAATGTCTACCTGACCAATGGTTGGATGGTCCCCGATCATGTCCTGTGGTGTCCGAAAGAATCCACCAACATGCGTCACCCCAAAAAGAGTCGCCGTAGAGCGAAGAGGTAATTGAAGAGTGTGGCTTTTACAGCCACATTCTTTATGTTTTGTGATCAATGAAAATGACAGTGGAAAAGAAACCGAAGGTAGCATTCGATGTCCACAAAATTAGGGCAGATTTTCCCATACTTGAACGTAAGTTGGGGTCCAATGTGCCTTTGGTATATCTAGATTCGACTGCCACAAGCCAGAAACCTATTCAGGTGCTCGATGCTATGGATGAATATTATCGGCGTTCGAATGCCAATATTCACCGCGGAATTCATGCGCTGGCTGAGGAAGCGACAGAGGCCTACGAATCTGCTCGCGAGAGGATTGCCGCTTTTATCGGTGCGGCTACTTCCAAAGAGGTGATTTACACCCGTAACACCACGGAATCGATCAACCTGGTTGCCCAAACCTGGGGACGAGTGAACCTCCAAAGTGGAGATGTTGTGATCCTGACCGAAATGGAGCATCATTCCAATTTGGTTCCCTGGCAGATCCTGGCAGCCGAGCGCAATCTGCGCCTGGAATTCATCAAGGTCACCCCCGAAGGTTTGCTCGATCTGGATTCCTACGCGGAACTGTTGAAACTCGACCCGAAGATCGTATCCTTTACGCATATGTCCAATGTTTTGGGTACCATCAATCCGGCGCGCGAGATCATTCAATTGGCTCACGCGGCTGGGGCGATCACACTGGTCGATGCGGCCCAATCCGTACCCCATCTCCCGGTTGATGTACAAGAGTTAGAGGTCGATTTTTTGGCTTTCTCTGCTCACAAAATGTGCGGGCCAACTGGAGTGGGCATTCTCTATGGACGCCGGGAGCTGCTCGAGGCAATGCCGCCTTTCCTCGGTGGTGGTGAAATGATCAAGCGCGTTGAACTGCGCTCTTTCACTAACAATGATCTTCCGCATAAGTTCGAAGCAGGCACCCCGGCCATTGCGGAGGGCATTGGTCTAGGCGCGGCGGTAGATTATCTCTCATCAATTGGCATGGGTGCCATTGAAAAACACGAGCAGGAGATAATCACTTACGCAATGGAACGGCTTGAAGAGATTCCTGGTGTGAAAGTGTTTGGCCCTGAAGCGCAACACAAAGGAGGCGTGGCAGCCTTTACGCTCCCTGAAGCGCACGCCCACGATATCTCCCAGATCTTAGACTCGAAGGGGGTTGCCGTTCGGGCAGGCCATCACTGTGCTATGCCTCTGCATAACATGTTCGGCATAGCTGCAACCGCGCGGGCCAGTTTCTACCTTTACAACACCATGGAAGAAGTTGATACGTTAGTCGATGGGATCTACAAAGTAAAGCAGATCTTTGCTTAGAACTCCTTTCATTTAGAAGTTCAACTTCTCAGAGAAGTTGAACTTCTTTTGAATAAAAATATCTCAACCTGAAACGAGTGATTTGATACTTACATATGGACGATCTTTACCGCGAACTGATCATTGACCGATACAAAAATCCACAATATCGTGGGGAGCTTGAACCGCACGATATTACATTCGAAGACGATAACCCCTATTGCGGCGACCATATCCGTGTGGATGTGCGTCTAGATGAAAACGACATAGTCACCGAGGCTGTTTACAGTGGAGAAGGCTGTTCGATTTCTCAGGCCTCTGCTGATCTATTGATCGAATATATCCATGGGAAATCCCTCGAAGAAGTCAAGGCGTTGACCAAAGAAGACGTTTTAGATCTGCTGGGCATCGAGTTAGGTCCTGTCAGGTTGAAGTGTGCGCTTTTATCTCTCAAGGTGCTCAAGGCTGGAGCCTATGGCCTGGGTGAGGCCAGCGACGATCTAGTCGCGTAAGATTTTCATCATCAGAAATGAACAACTATAAACAACTAGACCCTGAAAAATGTGAATTCGTTGCTGTTGCGGATGTGGGTGAAATCCCCAATGGCGAGCGATTATTCATCGAAGTCGACGATGAATTCATCGTGGTGTTCAATATTGCGGGGGATTTTTACGCGATTGCAGATCTATGCTCTCATGATGATGGTCCTTTGGGGGATGGCGAGATCGAAGGAATCGAAGTCGCCTGTCCCCGTCACGGGGCGCGTTTCGATGTTCGTTCTGGGAAGGCGCTTACTCTGCCAGCGGTAGAGGCCATCCCGGCCTACCCCGTGCGAGTCCGAGAAGGTCAGGTAGAAGTCGGTTTTCCTTTGGAATAGTGATTGATAGGGGCGGTTAGGGTGAGGTTCGATGTTTAATTATCAGGCTTTGCTCATCGAGAATTTCGTCAAAGAACTCAAAGATGCATATCATCAGACGTATAATGAATTAGAGCCTCAGTTTGCAAATGTGATCGAGTGGACTGGCCGCTTAGCCCTGGAAAATATCGCTAATTCCGATGCCCTCTATCACAATGTAGAACATACCATCTTAGTCTCCCTGGTTGGCCAGGCCATCCTGAAGGGTAAGCATCTCTCGAGGGGTGGAGTGACTCCCAGGGATTGGCTGCATGTAATCATGGCGATCCTATGCCACGATATCGGTTATGTCCGGGGTGTTTGTCAGGCTGACCGCCGAGGAGAATATGCTACCGGTGTTGGGGATGAAACCGTTAAGATGACTGGTGACGGCACGGATGCCGTCTTGACCCCCTATCATGTCGATCGTAGTAAATTGTTTGTGAGCGAGCGCTTTGGTTCCGGGAGATTGGAAGAGGCTGTAGACGCGGAGTTGATCGCCTCGTATATCGAACGCACGCGCTTCCCTGTGCCCGATGAACCCGAATACCAAGAATCGGGAGATTTTGCTGGCCTGGTGCGCGCCGCGGATTTTATCGGCCAACTAGGCGATACCAATTACTTGCGAAAGATCCCTGCTTTATATTACGAGTTTGAGGAAACGGGGGCCAACCAGAAAATTGGCTATCAGAGTCCCGGCCATATGCGACGTAACTTCACAGGCTTTTATTGGGAAGTTGTCTACCCTTATTTGGGAGAGGCCCTACGCTATCTTAACGTGACTCAAGAAGGGAAACTATGGGTGGCCAATTTGTACGCCCATGTGCATGAAGTCGAGCATGATCTGGGCTAGCATGGGGTCCAGGTGTTGAGCCTGGTAACCACGCGGGGTGTGGTCACTGATTTGTGGGTTTCCAACCGACGGCATAGAACGTAGGCACAAAAAGCACGCGCTCGCCGCGCTCTCGGGCGGTTTTATCTAGTTCAATCAAGACCTTTAGGGATTTCAAATCCCTAAAGGTCTGTTGATTTTCTAGATCAGATTTCAACACTGTCCATTCGAGATCAACATCCTCTTTCGTTTGTGCCCGTTTCCATTGTCCCCCGAGAACCCCGGTTTCGATTCTTGTCAGGTTGGCCTCACGAAATAAGCCAGCCAGCTTTCTGCCTATGTATGGATCCGCGCCTTGCGATTGAAGAGATTCGATTTGCCATTTGCCAATTTGCTCTAATTCAGTAGGATAATCGATGCGACCGCCGTAATCAGGCTCTGCCAGGGCCATAACTGGGCTACCCGGTTTGGTCAGACGGACCATTTCGAGGAGGGCTTTGGCTGGGTCCTTCACCCACAGCAGTGTGAAGTGGCAGATGGTGATATCAAAGCGATCTTCCGGGAAGGGGAGTTTGTGAGCATCCCCTTGGGAGAGGTGTACACTCTCATTCCGTTGAGCCAACTCCAGGTGCTGGCGCTGTACATCCACCCCAAAAATCTGGGCATTGCTCGAAGATTGCAATTCCCCAAAAAGCGCGCCTGTCCCACAACCCACATCTAAAACATAGCCAGCCTCAGATAATCCAACTCTGGGGAATAGATAACTTCTTAGGGCTTGAGTCCAACTGGCTTGTTGTTTGAAGCGTTTGTGCCAATCTTGTGTGGATAAAGGCATAACAAAATTCAGGTAAAATTTGAGGAGTAAGCCGCCATGATTGTACCAGTGAATTGATTTCGACAGCCACGATAGGAGGTCGCTGAGATGAATATGTTTCGATCGATGAAGGAACGGTTTGGGAGGCTATTCGGCGCAGTGATTGGCTCGCTTGCTCTGCTGGGATGTGGGTTGTTGTTTGCCCTAGTGTTAGCTCCCCAGCAGAAGCTCGAAGCACGGCGCATTGAACGACTACCCATTATGGCAGCATCCACAGTTATGGATGCTGCCCCTGGTGAGGATATCCTGATCAGCGGATATTTGACCGGGAACCCGGTGGTCTCTGCCGAGGATGAATTTGTGGCTTTTGTCATGGAAGAGTGGCGAGTGACAGTCCCGGAATATGACCCGGACCAGCCTAACCAGGAACCAGATGGCGATTGGGAATTGGTGGAGCGTGTAATTCCGGACTTGATGGTCGATGTCAATGGCCAGATCGTTAAATCTCTAAAGGTTGATGATGCCGCCATCAATGGAGCGGTTCATGAATCGATCTTCGAATCTACCGGATACAATGCGGCGGAATATATGGGTGCGTCCCTTTCCGAGGGTTCTCTGCGGTTGCGGGGGCTCTACAATGGAGACCTGGTTACGGTGTGGGGTAAAAAGGCGACGGTGGAAGGGATCATCCCCAATGAGCTTTACGCTGGGGATCGCGTCTCTTTTGAAGAAAGCCAACATGCGGCGGCCAAGGGTTTACTCATTGCGGGCATATCCATGATGGTATGTTCGCCAATTGTATTGGTGGGCGGTATTCTGGCAGCGATATTTGGACGGCGGCGATAATAGTAAAAAACGATGCCAGCAGGCACGTAGTGCTGCTGGCATCGTTTTTTGTGAAACTTAGGGAATAATATCAGTTTCTGATCACATCCCAATCATCTCGCAGTAGATTTCCTAAAACCTGGTTGACCCCTTGGGTGGGAAGAACATCTCCATCGGGTTCAGCGTAGAGCCAGGCGCGTCCCGCTCCTTGAGGGGGTTCGTCTTCGGCTGTCTCCAGAGCGATGGGATTTTGAATTGAATAGGGCACGGGTACATCCCATACCAGGGATAGCTGATACTCAGCGGCTTCTTCGGCAGTGGTCTGCAGGACCTCGTTGAGTTCAGGAGAATTGACACTTAGTGATAGGGCGTTGACGCCCATGTTGGCTAATCTTTCCAGCAGCGCCGTGGCTGAAGATGCGTTCTCAGGAGTCAAAGTCAGGTGGACCGTGGTGTGCAAATCTTCGGGGAGCACTTTATCCAGCGCAGCCCAGGCTCCTTCGTCTTCAGGGTGCAAAACGACCATCAGATGGTCGAGGCCCGTTTGTAGCAGAGTGTTGAGGTACTTGTCGTCAGCTAGTTTAAGGCCATCTGAAAGCAACCCAGTCACCTGGCCATTGGCCTCGGCGCGAGCGATCAGCTCGGGTAGATCTTCTCGTAAGGTTGGCTCGCCACCGGTGAATACAAGGTGCGGGATACCGATCTCCCAGGCTTTATCGATGATCGAGACCCACTCCTCGGTGGAGAGTTCGCGGTCGACGCGTTTTGTGGGAGCCGCTTCCGGATCAGCGCCTTCAGGGAGGCGATAGGTCAGGGCGCAATCAAGGCGATAAGGAGCAGAGATCTCGCCAGCGTACGGGTCATCTCGCTCGAAATCGAAGAAAGTGATCGGGTCCAGGTCGGGGATGTCGATCATGGTCAACAGGCGATCTTTGAGATCTTGAAAGTCAGCTAAAGCCTGCTTCGTAGTTACCTGATAGCGGGTGGCAATTTGGCGGGCAGTTCCCTCATCTGATGTACCTTTCACAAGGTGATAGGCATACTCGGCTGCGGTCTGGTTGAGGTGCAGGACTGTGGAGGCGTTTACAATGAGTACTCCATCGCCATCGGGTTCTAGACGCAAGTGCAACCGGTAGGGAAATTCTGCATCGGGTGGGGCTTGGTAGTGATAGACCCCCGCGGGCAGAGGTTCTTTTTGAGTAAATAAATTCCGAACGGCTTCTCGAATACTGGTCATGGTGGCCTCCTGATTCAGTGGTCAGTCATCAGTGGTTGGTTGACAGTGACTAGCTGACCCATGCTAAGGATGAGATCAAATTCTGGGTAACCCCTGCGGCAATTAAACCAATGCCGGTACCGGCCAGGGTGTCGAGCGGATAGTGGACGCCCATGGCGATGCGTCCAAGGGTGACAAGCAGTGCAATGAGACTGGTTCCGATGATGTATTGACCTGATAATGAAAAAATAAATGGAATGGTTATTGCCAGGAACCAAATACGCATGGCATCGCCGCTGGGGAAGGATGTATCTTTGGGTTCGAAGGGCTGTCCCATGATGGCATCAGGGATCAGTGTGAATGGACGAGGGCGGCGAAAGGTCCGTTTGATGCTCCACTCCAGGGTCGCGGCTGCAGCGAAAACAATTGCAGCCATAATGCCAGATTGAAGATTGAAGATCAGGAAGATGGCGAGGCATATCAATGTGAATGGCGTGCGTCCAAGATGCCATATCCTATGGAAAAAAGGATTACCAACACGCAAGCTCTTATGCAAGAACCGAAAAATTCGCGCATCGAAAAATGCCAACCCAGGAATCATGTGAGTGATTCCAAGAATGAACAAAAATGCTCCTAGAAGAATTGAGATTTCAGAATTCATCGTTCACAATTCTCTATCACCAATTCTATCTGGCCAGGCAGGATAGTACATTAGCCATTGCTCTGGAGCCAAGCGGATAAATTCCTCTATAACTTTGAGAACGGCCTCTGCATTTTGCTTGATCTCGAGGTCGGGATCTGAGTTTGGAACCATTGGGATAGGATCGGATATATTGATACGGTATGTTCCCGCCTTCGAGAATTGAGCCGCGGCGACGACCACTGGAACCTGCGCAGCCAACGCCATGCGGATATGACCGGCTGGCAACGGACTGGGACGCCCAAAGAAGGTCAGCGTGTGTGCTTTCCTGCGAATTGGACGGTCTACTGCTGTGATAACGGCGCCTCCCTGACGCATATATTCAACAGCCTCATCATGGGTTTCTTTCCCGCGTACCGGTGTGATCTCCAAACCTGTAGAGGACCTGATCTCATTTTGTAATTCATAACCTCCAGGCGGATTTCCATATGTGAGCACTTTTGCGCGTAATCCTCGATGAGCTAGGGATAGTAAACAAATATCGAAAGCGCTCATATGGGGTGCAACGACGAATGCTCCAGGCGTATCTTCTTTACCTAATTCGATTAAAGATTGTGATGAGGATGTAAATGGGACCAGAGCTTTCAATCCTTCTGGATTCATCAGGTTGTGATACAGGTCTACAAAACATCGCCCGGCATGACTGAGCACATCAATTACGATCTGGTCCAGTTCGGGGGTGGACAAATCCCCGCTGCGTATTATCGATTGGTTCGCACGGATCGCCCGAGTCATGGAACTATCGCGTTTGGCAAGCAGATTCGCTCCGAAATTGGCAATCCGATACCCAATGGCTGGGGGCATCGTGCGCCCAATCCACAAACCTAGGCCGACGCCAAAACGACTATTGCTGATTGATTGGAAATCTAATTTCATGGTTCAGAGAAATCTTTTTATTTTGATGGAGCAGGGTCGTTGAGGAAACGGTACCCCTCGATCAGGACGGGTAGCCCTCGCGCGATCGTGAAGGTGATGCTCAGCCATGAGAACGCCACGGCAGCAATATGAGCGGTAGTTTCCCAATCTGATCCGAGCGTTTGTAATCCAAGGTTGAGAGTCAATAGTGCGAAAGCGAAACCTTTGGCGATGCCGTAACTGTCGCGCATGAACCTGGAAGACACTAGAAATCGACTGATGGGGTGCCTGACCTGTTCGAAGGCCGCCAATCCATCTTTCATACCAACCGCCCGGACTGCATCTACGGTGGTACCCCGCGTGATCACAATGATGGGAATGATGATGGGAATCAACCCGAGATGCGCAAACACAACCCACAAAATGATCTCGAAGGTACGGTCGGTGGCGATATCGAGCACGCTGCCCAGCAGGCTGACTTCGCCCCGGGCTCGAGCGATCAACCCATCGAACATATCCATCAAAATGATGAACACAATGAATGGCACACACCAAAATTGCAGGGTGGCATTTTCAGTGTAGAGTAAAGCCAGGTAAACAAAGAGCAGAGGAAAACGTAAAAGGGTGATTAAGTTCGCCATTTTGATTTTAGAAGGAGATCAACTCGATAGTTTCGACGGGAATTATTGCTGCCTGTGCAGCCTCCAGGGCCAGAGGGCAGCCGCCCCCGCATTCTCCCAGTACTGCACAATCGGCACAGGCTTCAGGAATGTAATCCCGTTCTCGAATGGATTTGGCCAGTGAGTGGTTCCAAATTGAGTCCCATGGATCATTCAGAAAATTGCCTAGTTGATGATAATACGATTGACAGGGGATCACACCGCCATCAGGTTCTACACACATATTGTAGAGTGCAGCGGTACAACCCTTGACACCCAGGTCGAACTGCATGGGGTCGAACTGGCAGTATTGGGTGGGGGTATACCAGATCAACCGCTGGTTATGGGCTTCGGTTTTTTGACGTGCCAAATCGAGCAATGGAGGGAGTTGGCTTTCCCTGAGACCGGTACCCACGGACAAACCGCGGCCGGAATAGATCAGGGCATTCAACCCTACCGTGGGCACGCCTAATTCGGCCAGGAAATCCAGGGTTTCGCTGAGAGAACTGAAGTTGTCCTGCAGCATGGTGGTGTTGGTCATCACGAAGATGGAGCTATCGAGCACATTTCGCAGCCCCGCAATGGTCTGTTTCCAGGCGCCCTGCTTGCCGACCATTCGATCGTGGATCTCAGAATCGTGAGACTCAACCGTAATCTGGATGTGATCCAGACCAGAATTGATGAGGGCCTCAACGAAATAGGGATCGCTCAGCCTCCGAGCATTTGTGTTGACCCCAGTGATCTGGCCATTGGCCTCTGCGTGGGCGATCAACTCTGGCAGGTCGTCCCGAAGGGTGGGCTCCCCGCCAGTGAACACGATGTGTGGGATGCTCAACTCCCAACAACGGTCGATGATGCGTTTCCAGGCCTCCGTGGGCAATTCAGGGTAATCGCGCGGACGGGCGTTGTAGCAGTGCGCGCAGTCATCGTTGCAGCGGTAGGTCAGGGCCAGGTCCATGCGATAAGGAGCCATAGGGCGGGCGCTGAAAGGCGCGGCGATTTCCAATTCGTCCAGGGCGCAGGCTGGGCAACCATTGGGATGCATGATGATCTCTAAATCGCCGATAAACTGCGCGTAGTCAGCGCGGGCCTGCTGCCGAGATACTTGATAATTGCGTTGGATCTGGCGAATCGTTTGTTCTTCGTCAATCTCTTCCAGAGTTAAGAAAGTCATCAAGGTCGCTGTAGGATTGAGGTGCACGACTTGATTGGCGTTGATGATCAAAGTGCCGTGTCCATCAGGGTCAACCCTCAGGTGTATGCGCGCGCGCGCTTCGTCAGTCTCTCGGGTGTAATGGTGTAGGCCACTTGGTGGAAATCCTGAGCCATCTGCTGACGGTTGACTGCTGACCACCGATTGGATTTTCGAAAGTAGAGGTTGGATACCTTTAAACATGTTTATGGTCACTGATTACTGAAAAATGACAACTAACTATCGTCCACCGCCAGCACAAGCGCAGGCGCACCCAGCGCAAGCACAAGCACAGGCACAACTGCTGCCGCCGCTGCTGCTCCAGCCGCTGCTGGAAGATTTTGGCACGGGGTTGGTCTTGTTGGTGATGCGATCCGTAAAACTGGTGACATTGCCGACGACATCACTGGCAAAGCCCTGCATCCCAGTGACCACGGAAGCAGCAAATTCTCCGCCAGGAAGACTCGGCATGGAGGGTGCCGCTCGACCGCTGCCGGGCCTTCCACTGGTGGCAACAGGCCTTGCTGTGGCGGTTCTGGAGCGACCCCAACCCGGATCGTAGCGGTGCCACCAAATGGGAACGAAAACGGGTCCAGAACGGAAAACGTCTTCGGTACGGCGGTCGAAGTCCTTATCGAGCATGGTCCAACCCATGTGCTCGTCGTATTTCTCACTGCGCACTTCAGGGGTTTCGGCTTGTTCGACTTGAATCCAAGCTTTGCGCATAATGCCTTTGTAGTATGCGACGGTTTCTTTATGGCTGAACCCCTTCATTTTCTTGCCGACATTCTTGATCAATTTGACCATCAGCTCTTGGAGATCCCGTCTGCGCTCTTTGTTGCTTCCTTCGGAGAAAGCTTTCAGGAAATCGCGTTCATAATAGCGCAGTTTCTCGTCGATGGGTTCGGTTACCTCTAATTTCAGGGGATCACGCGTAACGACGCGCGCCGCGTCCTTCTTTAAAACAGCGAAGAGGATCATGGTGAGGACTTTGTCAGCGGGATGTTCCATCAAAATTCCCGCTTCAACAGCGGTAAGACCGCGCTTGATGCCATGCCCTTCGATGCGGATCTTTGGCGGCAGGTATTTCATTTTCCGTTTGCGGGCACTAGAAGCCCCCGCCCATACAATCAGTGCGATCAAACCAAAGATGCCCCCACAGCACAGAAAGCCAGTAACCGCTTCAGGATCGATGCCGAGACTTTCAAGGAACCCCGGTGCATAAATGGCGCTTTCCGGGACGTATGTTTTGGGGAACGAGGCGCCAAACTTGTATTGGGTGTAGCCATTAGCGTTGGAGTTGCGCCAGGTGTACGTTACGCGCCCATTTTCATCGAGAGACGTGGCAGGTTCTGTGGGCCAGCCTCCCGAAGGGGAAGCGTGCCAGCGGGGTTCATCTGGCTGTACGCCAGGTGGCAAATGAAAACTGACCTGTATATCCGTGGATCCGTAAAGGAATTCAGAGCCAAACCAGTTTGGGCTAAAGACTGCACTGGCGTAGTTGCTGTCATCGCTGTCGGTGTATAGCACGCCCCGGATACCAGTAACTGTGACATGGACGCGCCCCGTCTCTCCGGGTCTGATCGCATTGCTACCCAATCCTAAAGCGACACCGCTATCGACATACGGAGAGTCTTCGATATTGGTGATGGGATGTCCATTGACACTTGCATTGACATTGGAAATACTGTAGTTGTTGTTGGGGAAGCCTACATCGACAAAATCGATGGCCGAGGCGCTAGGGCTGTTGCTGAATACGAAGACATAATCCAGGGTCAGGGTGCCGTCTTCTTGCCAAAAGACATGCACAATCTCTTGATCGAGACTGAAATAGTATGTCTGAGCCAGCGCGCTGCCAGGGATGGCAAATAACAGGATCAGCAGAATTACTGAGATGAGTAGACGCTTATTCATTTTGCATTCTCCGTGATAAGTTTCAAGTCACAAGCTGCAAGGTCCATGTGCCAGATCATTGTTGCTGAAACCTAGAACTTGTTAGTTGACACTTGTACCTTGAAACTTGAAACTTCTACCACTTCGGTTCTTCGGTTAATTGATAGGTTGTATTACAGAATGGGCAACTGACAGTTGGAGCTCCTGCCAGCATTTGGATATTATCGGCGGTGATGGAGCCTCCACAGGATTGGCATTTTAGGGTGTCAAGGCTGACATCTCCGGGCAGATCTATGTTCAAGGTGACGCCTTCCCCCTGGCCTGAGGCGGCAGAAGGTTTCGAACGAGCGGCAAACCAAATGATTCCAAAACCGATTCCTACACTGATGACACCCACTAAGAGCCACCCGATTTGCCCATCAGGGCTGAATGTGGCCCAAATAAACAGCACGCCGAAGAAGATCAGGATAGCGGCGAAGATATAGGCAATGACTTTTCCGGCTGACATAGGAGAACCTCCATATTCTGTTGTTTGCTAAATTATTGTCATTCTGAATGCCGAAGGCATGAAGAATAGGTCTCTGGGAATTCCTGTGTTGAACTCCAGATTTGGGGGTGTGCGGAGCACGACCCATACCCCCAAATCTACTTTCTTACACAGCGGTTCCTGGAGAGCCTGAAGAATCTCTGCTCTTCGGGTAAGACCCTTCGCTGGTCGAAGGCTCGTCCCCGACGCGCTCAGGGTGACAAAGGTATCTACAAACAATTTAACGAAATTCATTTTCCTAAGTTGCAGTGTAAAAAGTGTAGCATTTTCTCTTTGGGAAATCAAATCACATTTGTCACACATCAGGAAATAAAAAACTGGCTCTCCGTTTCAGCGAGAGCCAGTTGATGGCGGGTCATGTTCTATTTTTCATCAAAGAATTGTTCGTCATCAGAGATATCAATATCCTTGAGTTTGCCAGTAGCGACATAACGGGTGCGCTCGCAGATATTAGTGACCCGATCGGCGACACGTTCCAGGTTGTGGGCGACCCATAAAAGGTAAGTGGCCCGATCGATGGTCGCAGGGTCAGCCATCATATACGTGAGCAGTTCCCTGTAGACCTGATTGTAGAGATGGTCGACCTTATCATCTTCAGTCGGAATTTCCAGTGCGGTTTCAACATCTGCCTCTACAAAGGCACCTAAGGCGCGGTGGAGCATATCAGCGGTCAAATCCGCCATTTTTGGGATATCGATCAGCGGTTTTACCGGAGGTTCATTCCCCAGCCGGGAGGTAATCAAGGCGATCCCTTTGGCATAATCACCCATGCGCTCGATTTCTCCCGCGACTTCGATGATAGATGCCAATATGCGCAAATCACTGGCCATGGGTTGTTGGGTAGCGATGACGGTAACTGCGTTGCGCTCAATTTTGTAGCGTCTTTTGTTGACCTTTTTATCCTGTTGGTAGATTTTTTGGGCTAATTCAAGATCACGTTCTTTGAGAGCTTTTACAGAATCAAGAATTGCACCCTCGACCATGCTTCCCAAAGAAAGCACATTATCAAGCAGCCCTTGTATTTTATTATCCAGAGTTTCTCTAGTCATATGAACCTTTCCATTCAAATACCAATGCACCACCATTATTGGATTTAGATTATAGCATTATTCGGTCAGTTAACAATGTATGGTCTCTCTTGGAAATTCCCTGATCATTCCAGATTTGGGGGAGTCGCGCAAACACCATGCGCCTAATGGTGCTGCCTTTTCTCCTAGCCGAAGCGACCCTCTACATAATCTTGGGTACGAGCATCTTTGGGATTAACGAAAAGGTTATCCCCCTGGGCATATTCGACCAATTCCCCCTGAAGGAAGAATGCAGCGTAATCCGCGGTGCGGGCAGCTTGTTGTACAGAATGGGGAACCAGGATGATCGTGTATTCTTGCTTGAGTTCCTGCAGCGAGGCTTCGACTTTTCCCGTTGATATCGGGTCAAGTCCTGATGTCGGTTCATCCAGCAGGATAACATCTGGTTCTAATGCCAAGACCCTTGCCAGGCACAGGCGCTGTTGCTGCCCTCCAGAAAGGGCTACGGCAGGCTCATCCAGGCGGTCTTGAACCTCTTCCCATAATGCCGCTTGTTTCAAACTGCGCTCGACAGCGGCATCGAGTTTATATTTATCTTTTTCTCCCGCGACTTCCAATCCATAGGTTAAATTCCCGCCAATGCTCAATGGTAGCACAACTGGACGAGCGAAGACCATCCCCACGCGCCGCCGTAGGGCAATCACATCGGTTTTGGGATCGAGAATATCTTCATCATCGAGCAGAACGCTGCCTTGGAGATGAGCGACATCGGTTAGATCATTCAGCCGATTGAGCATCCTCAACAGGCTGGATTTGCCGCCGCCAGCTGGACCGAACAAAACGGTTATTGCGTTTGACGGGATATCAATGCTGATATTCCGCAAAGATTCATTCCCGTCAGAATAATGGAGGGTCAGATCCTTGATCACTATCTTGGGTTTGGATTTCTTTTTCATGACGACCTTACCATTGACGACGAGCGCGTGCTCGAGAGCGGATGGTTGTAGCAATCACATTCATTCCGAGTACAAACACCAACAATACGAGGGCTGTTCCATACTGGATCTTGATCGGCATTCCAGGTACCTGGGTGGAGATCACGAACAGATGGTAAGGCAAGGCCATCGTTGCATCCATCGGTGAATTAGGCAATCGCGGCAGGAAAAAGGCTGCTACCGTAAATAGAATTGGGGCGGTTTCTCCAGCGGCACGCTCCAAACCGAGGATCACTCCAGTCAACATGCCCGGCAGAGCTTGAGGAAGCACGATCCGGCGGATGGTCTGCCATTGGGTAGCGCCAATGGAAATGCTCACGGTGCGAAATGCCTGCGGCACTGCCCGCAGCGCTTCTTCTGTGGTGCTGATGATCACCGGAAGGGTCATGATCGAAAGGGTCAGCGAGCCAGCCAGGATACTGGTGCCGAAATTCAGAAAGAGCACGAAAAGGCCCAAACCAAACAGACCATAGACAACCGAAGGGATTCCGGCCAGGTTGATGATCGCGATGCGGATCAGCCGCGTCCAGCGATTGTCAGGCGCGTACTCCGAGAGATAGATTGCTGCTCCAATCCCCAGAGGAACCGCAAATACGGCTGTCCCCAATGTCAGGTACAACGTGCCGACAATCGCCGGCCAGATCCCCCCAGCACGCATTCCTTCGCGTGGAAAGCCGATAATGAATTCCCCCGAAATGGCAGGAGACCCTAGAATGACGATGTAGATGACCACTGCCAATATTGGGATCACGGTGAACAGAGTCATCAATGTTAGGAAGCCAAAGCCCACCCTTTGCGTGGTATAGCGTGATTGGGAGGTTGAAGTCATGATACTTTTTGCGGACGGAGGACCGGGAATGGGGGACTGGATTCGGTCTGCAGTCCTCGGTCTCCCGTCTCTTATGAAAGAATTCGTTCCTGGCGTTTGCGCTGGCGAAAAACCACCGCCGACGCAGTCACATTGACAATCAGAGAGATCAGGAACAAGACGATGCCAATGAAGAATAAGACATGGTAGTGCACGCTGCCGTTGGCGACTTCACCCATTTCGGCGGCGATGGTCGCGGTCATGGTGCGCGCCGGGGCGAAAAGGGCGCCCAATCCCTTAGGTAAGACAGGTGCGTTGCCGGTGACCATCATAACAGTCATAGTTTCACCGATGGCGCGCCCAACCCCCAGCATAATTGCAGTGAGCACGCCCGAACGGGCCGCAGGTAGGGTCACTCGCCAGATGGTCTGCCACTCGGTAGCACCCAATGCAAGCGAAGCGTCTCGATATGACTTGGGTACAGCGTCCAGGGCATCCTCGGAGACAGACACAACCGTCGGGATGGCGATGCCACCCAAAAGGAGAGAGCCTGCCAAAGCGGTCAAGCCTGTGGGCAAATTTAAGAGTACCCGTAAATAGGGTGATAAGACCAAGATCCCCAAAAATCCCAAAACAACCGACGGTAGGCCGCCCAAAACCTCCACCAGGGGTTTCAGAATTTCTCTCATCCAGCGAGGCGCGATCTCGGAAATATAGATCGCAGCACCCACCCCAAAGGGAACGGCAATGATCGTTGCACCAATCGTAACGATCAATGAACCCCCAATCAATGGCAGAATGCCAAAATAATCTTCAATAGGGTACCAGCGAGTCGCAAACAAGCTTTTAAATTGGACTTCGCTCAGCGTTGGCAGCCCCTCCCGCATTAGAAAGAAGAATATCAGGGCGACAAATATAATTGCAGAATAGCCTGATATCTTGATGAGACGGGTGATAATGGTTTCACGCCAGTTGAGAGTACTATCCATGAAAATCTCTTAAAAAATTAGCGACTCACCGGCACGAACCCAAGTTCGGTGACGATGGTCTGTGCTTCGGTGGATAAAATCCACACCAAATATTCTTCGATCACACCGCTGGGTTCACCATTGGTATACATGTACAGATCGCGGGCAATAGGGTACTGGCCGTTGTTGACACTGTCCGCAGACGGCAAGATATAACCAGCCTCGGGTTCTGCTGCAACAGCAATGACCTTCATTTCATGTGTCACGTAACCCAGCCCGTCGTATCCGATGGCATTGGGATTGAGGCGGATTTCCGCGCCGATGCCTTCCGATGATGGCAGCAAGAGCGTATTCGTGGAGAAGAGGGTTTTATTATCTTTTTCACCCAGGCGAAGGACTTCTTCCAGGAAATAGACGTGAGTTCCTGAATTGGTTTCGCGTGAGAGGCGCACAATGGGCCGGTCCTCGCCCCCAACGTCTTTCCAGTTATTGATCTTCCCACTGTAGATGTCCGAGATCTGTTGTAATGTGAGTTCGTCAACTGGGTTCTCCAGGTTGACGATCACGGCAATGGCATCTCGGGCGATGACGAACTCTATCGGGTCGCTGCCGTTGGCTTGGGCAGACTCGATCTCTTCGGGTTTGATCTGCCTGGAGGCGTTGGCGATATCGACGGTGCCATTGATCAGCGCGGCGATGCCTGTCCCAGAGCCACCCCCAGTGACAGAGAGTCGTACTTCGGGACGGATTTCCTGATATCGTTCAGCCCAGGCTAAGGCTAGGTTGACGATCGTGTCAGAGCCCTTATTTTCGATGGTTTCAGATGTAGTAGGGGGGGAGTTAGAATTGCTTGATGCGGTGCTGTCGCTGCATCCAGTGAGTAAGAGGAATAGTGCGATAAATAAGATCGACGCTCGTTTCATCGGTGTGGGATTATAGTCTCAAATCCGGGGGTGTACAAGAGGGTTGACGAATATTTTTAGATTCGACGCTGGAAATCTACTACGCAATGCTCGTTTGGTTGTGTATAATCATGCTCATGAATAATCTCAATCCCGTCTTCAGGATACGTGATTTAGACTTTTATTATGGCCCAAGTATTGCCTTGAGCCAGATCGATATGGATATTCTCCCGCAGCATGTCACGGCCTTGATTGGTCCATCAGGTTGCGGAAAGTCGACTTTCATACGATGTCTGAATCGCATGAACGACACCATACCGGGAACGCGTGTTGAAGGTGATATCCTGTTAGAGGGGGAGGATATTTATGCCCCTGAGGTAGATTTAGTGGGACTGCGCCAGCGCGTTGGGATGGTTTTCCAAAAACCGAACCCATTCCCTCAATCTGTTTATGATAATGTGGCCTTCGGCCCGCGTGTCTTGGGGATGACGAAGGACAAAACAGAGCTCGAAGAAATTGTTTCCAAAAGTTTGAAACGCGCCGCAGTCTGGGATGATGTAAAAGACTTTTTGCATGACGACGCCTTAGGGTTATCTCTGGGTCAACAGCAGCGCTTGTGCATTGCCCGCGTCCTGGCCGTCGAAGCGGAAGTGATCTTGATGGATGAACCTTGTTCGGCATTGGACCCTATTGCCACGGGGAAGATCGAAGAACTCATCCACGAACTCAAAGAACGATATACTATCGTAATTGTGACTCACAATATGCAGCAAGCCGCGCGGGTTTCCGATTTTACGGGATTATTCTGGCTGGGGGAGTTAATCGAGTTCAGCCCTACGAAAAAGCTCTTTACAAATCCCAAACACGAACTGACCGAGGCTTATATTACGGGACGCATGGGATAAAGACCAAAAAATATAATCGGCGGGCATGCCCGCCGATTATATTTTTTGGGAGTGCTTGGTAAGCAATGGGGGAATTTGAGCCGCGATGTTATCACG
>CAYTKR010000103.1:0-18359 GCA_964438295.1 uncultured Anaerolineales bacterium | reverse complement strand
AAAAGGCAGTGTGAAGCAAATACTTTGTTCCGAAGAGGCCTGCGAGATCAGTGACACACTGGTACCTGTACGGGCAACGGCGTTGAAAGCGCGCCCGGCAATTCCCTGCACACCAATCATGCCGCGCCCTTCAATCGTGATCAGGCACTGATTTTTTATAACTGTTACGGCGCGAATGTTACCGTTGGGATTCGTGGTTTGGTTATTATTGGCGACAACTTGTGTCGCAGGTCCTTGAGGGTTGAAGGTGTTCCTAATCCATAACGAGATACCCCGTTCGATGACCGGTCGGATTGTCTTGGGATGCAGCACTTTGGCCCCAAAATACGCCAGTTCAGATATTTCCCGATAGGTGACAGTTTCTAGTGTGCGCGCGTTGGGCACAACGCGCGGATCTGTACTCATAACGCCATCCACGTCAGTCCAGATCCAAACTTCCTCTGAATCCAAAGCTGCGCCGATGATCGCGGCGCTGAAATCGCTACCGCCTCGCCCCAAAGTTGTTGTGGTGCCGTCTTGGGATGCTCCAATGAAACCGGTTATGACTGGTACAACCCCTTCTTCTAACAGCGTCCCCAGGCGTGACTGGCAGAGTTTGCGCGTGGTTTCGAAATCGGGATACGCGGATTGGAACACTGCATCTGTTCGGATCAATTCACCGGAATGCACATCCTCAGCAGGGCAGCCTGATTCCCGCAGATGTGCAGCTAACAAGGAGACAGACATGGCTTCCCCCAGGGATAAGACTGCATCCAGTGTCCGCGGGGTAAGTTCTTTGAGTACATGGATTGCGTGACACAAAGAGAGAAATTCATTGATCTTTTCTTCGATGTGGACACGAACATGGCCTCGTTCTTTTGCTGTTTTGAACAATTCGCTTGCAGTGCTGATATGCTTTTGACGAATTTGCTCGGTTAGCGCGCTATATCGATCTGCCTGACCAGTAGTGGCTGCATTTGCCCCTTCAAGCAGCATATCTGTCACACCACTCATCGCAGAAACGACAATTGCTATTCGTTGCCATTCAGCTAAAGCTTCCCGAATGATTATGGTTGCCTGCCTGATTGCGGCAGAATCACCCATGGAAGTTCCCCCGAATTTCATTATCAACGATCTTTGCATGACATACCTCCTCAGAATTAATTGTCTGTGATCCTAAGGTCCTGGAATCAAAAACGCGAAGCCGTTGGCTTCGCGTTGGATAAACTGAAAATAAAAACTACTCAACCACGTCGAAGCAACGGCGGAGGATTCTCCGTCATTGTCATCATCATAGTGGTGGTAGTAGTTTTCTTGAACATAGCTTTAATTTGGGGGATGGTAGCATAGCACCCAGATTGCGTCAACTGGCAATATCTATGGTAGCAATGTGATTGGGCTGACCTCATCCACGTAGATCAGCGCATCAAACGTGTTGAGCAGATCGACCTGGGTGAAATAATCCTCAACCAAAATAGGCGCATACTGGTCACCGATCAGGCGCAGGGGGACGGGCTGATCTAACCATTCTGCGCCTGCCTCCATGTGGGAAAGTTGATCAAGCAAAAGTATGGAAGCAGGAGAATCCCCATAATGGGCAACCCACTCGAAACTTTGGATTGCTACAGGTGAAATACTGATCGCTTCCAATTGAGTTGGTTCCAGACAGATATTTTCGGCCACAATTTCCCCCGATCCAAAACTGAAGCCGATGGTAAATGGCTCTTCGCCAAGGACGGGGCGCAGCATTCCGCCCATGGCAAAACTGTAGTTATAGACGCGGTGCTTTGTGTCTGAATAGACACCAGCCCAGTTGCCCCCCAACAAAACAAATTTGGAGCCATCGCCATTTTGTTGAACGATCCAGCGCAAATTCTCTTCGATGAAGCGCAGCGGATTCGTAAAGGAGCGATAAGCCTCCTCTGCTTGTTGGATACTGCGCATGGCTTTGAAGGCATTGGTGAATTCTTGTTGGGACGATGCCGCAGTATAGATCTCCTGGCGGTTTTCGATGTAGTTATTGACATTCTGGATATGATCCCGGCACTCCCCTTTGGAACGGAAATAGGCGAACGAATATTGGCTCCAATCCCCTTCGAATTCCCGGAAGCAGGCGAATTGTTTTTCAATGCGCTCTTTCTGATCAGGATCGACGCGCGTTACATAGTCCAGTACAACATCCATCGCCAAGGCTGGATCAGGCATGATGACCCCGTGAACACCGATGGTTGGCGCCTCCCCCTGGTTTTGATTGTGTTCTCGCACCCATTCAATCAAGTCGAGAGCTTCCTGGCTGTGCCAGCGCAGGTCGGGGAAATCTGCCAAAATCTGAGCAGGATCGCCCTCTCCGCTGCGCAGATATTCATCGAGACGCTGCCCCAATAACCAATCGATTTCGAAGATCAGGGTATCAAAGCCTTTTTCGGTTACCAGGTATTCAAGGATATCCTTTTGGGCTAAGAAAGTTTCGTGTATCCCAAGAAAAGGATTGCCAAGATCGACAGCACGCTTTTCTCCAACCTGCTCCCCAAATTGCTCAAGAGTCGTCTTATTTGATGCTGAATCGGATAAATCCAACGGGAGTGCATTTTCGTTCACCCAAGCGATGATCTCCGCATCAGGAGCAGACGCGTAGCTGCCCTGATCATGCTCGAAGGAGATGGAAACTGAGGTCGAATTGGGTTGCGATGGCCGCCAGGCCGGAAAACCATCGAAGTCGTAATGATCTGTCAATTGGGTCACTTCCATGCCGTCAGCCCGCATCGTGAAGATCTCGTAGTTGCCTTCTCTCATTGAATAGAAAGCGATCCGTTCTCCATCTGGTGACCAAACTGGGTACGTATCTTTCTCAATATGGTCGGTCAGGCGCCGAGGATTCGAGCCAGCTACATCCATCACGAAGATCTCCTCATTGCCGTCCCGGTCCGAGACGAAAGCGATTTGCGAGCCATCTGGAGACCAGGCCGGGTCGACATCGCTGGCGGGATGTTGAGTTAAGTTCCGCTGCCCCGAACCATCCGGATTCATGATGAATATCTCGCTGTTCTGTCCCACATCGGAACGGTATAAGATCTTGCTGCCATCAGGCGACCACTTAGGCGAGCTATTCCAGACCTCCGCGCCATTGTTATGACCTTGTGTCAGTTGAGCGCGTCCAGACCCATTAGTGCTCATTACCCAGATATGCATATCCCCAGAGCGGTTAGAAGTGAAAGCAATCTTCGTTCCGTCAGGAGACCAATCTGGTTCAGCATCTAATTCGCTTGAGTGCGTCAGGCGGATCAGAGTGGGTGGTGAATTTTCTGCTTGAAGCCCATCGAAGGGCATCACCATGATTTCAAGGTTATAGCCGTCGAAGCGCTGTACAAAAGCGATCCACTGGCCATCGGGAGACCAGGCAGGTTGGTTAGCCCGCTCTTCGATATCGGTCAGGCGGGTAAGGTTCGAGCCATCAGCATCCATGGTATAAAGCTCTGATTCTCCCTCGCGGTATGATGAGAACAGGATCAAACCGTCAGTTGTGGATGGTGAGGTAGGGAGTGGAGTGGATGTTCCAGCAGGGTTTTCAGGGGTGGTTACTGTGCTTTGCGACTGGCATGCCCCCAGAACGCCGGCTACTAAGAAGAGCCAAATCATGACCACCAATTTCTTCGAATTGCTTATCATAACGTTATCCTCGATCTTGGGCGCGTGTTTTTTGTAGGGTCTCTGAGAATTCCCGTGGTGAACCTCAGATTTGGGGGTATCGGGTGTGCTCCGCACGCCCGATACCCCCAAATCTGCCAACTTTCACGTCGATTCCTGGCGAGCCTTTTAGTATTACCCATTATTTGTTACCAGTGTTCATATATTCGGCAGCGATCCTAATTTTGGGGATTGCGTGACGATCCCAAGAGATCTGTTCAGTTGTCTTTTGGAACGTGCCTACTATATGCAGTTCTAGAATTATATTTTATAAAAGAACATGTGAGCGTAGATTTTATTGGGTTTTAAAGCGCTCATAGAAACCTTCCTGCTAAATTTGGGGTATCACCCCGGCAATTCCTGGAGAGCTAACCTACTTAACAGTCCAAACCCAGGTTGATATGGTATATTTTGTAGCGCTATCTTCTAAATTGTCGTCGGAGAGCTGGATTATGGATGATATTAAAAGCCGCATCGAAAAAGCTGCGGAGAGTATTTTAGAAAACGAGAAGCTAACTGCAGACCTGGACGATGAGGCTGCAAACGTTCTCCTCGATTGGGGCGTCACGTGCGCCAGGATGATCTCTCAAGGAACCCTTGGGTTGGATGAAATGGAGGCTGAGGACGCCATGTATCAACCCATGCGAGCCACTCGCCGGATGATGCGTGCGATCAACAAATGGGTTTCACGGTATGAAATCCTAGGCGATGATGGGCATGTAGAGATGTTGGAGAAAATCATTACCCAGGCTAGTATTATCTATGGTAGCGACTATATTCCTCCAACCTCCGATCGAAGGAATGCTTTCTTGTCTGAGATCAAGGGCTCCATGGTGGATACTCCTCAAATGATCACGAAAATTCGCAAATTTGTAAAAGGTGAAACATCCTCGGCATCAAATTTATCTGTGTCTTGAAATAGAAGGAGAATAACAGCATGGCAAATCGAGGTAGTTCGAGCAAATCTAGTGGCACTTTCCGAATCATTATGATTGTCTTGATCGTTGCTGCTGGGGCATTGTACTTGTTTACTGGTTCTGATCCTTTGGGATTATTTACCGAATTGGAAGAAGCCCCTGTAGTTGAAGAGCAAGTGATCGAGCAGCCAGTTGATGCCGAACCCATCGGGTCAACCACTGGCGGGGGCTGGTGGCAGGTTTATTTCACTGACCCTGCTACGATCAATGATCCGGAGAATTTGGCAGGGTCGATCCCCGAGAAGCTGATCGCGCTCATTGACAGCGCCCAACAATCGATCCATATCGCTTCCTTCGAGTTCAATCTCACTCCTGTCGCCGAGGCGTTAATAGCTGCCCACGAGCGTGGTGTTGATGTGCGCTGGGTCACTGACGACGAGCACGGTCTCGAAGCTGACGAAGAGGATGATCATGGCCAATTCGAAATGTTGGAAGATGCGGGCGTCGAAGTCAAGGATGACCAGCGAGCGGCTCTGATGCACAATAAATTCTGGATCTTTGATGGCCATACAGTTTGGACGGGTTCAACCAACATTACCAAGAACGGTGGTTTCCGCAACAACAATAATGTGATAGTGGTGCAATCCACGCGTGTTGCCGAGATCTATGAGCGTGAGTTTCAGGAGATGTGGAACGGCGAGTTTGGACCACGTTCATCTTCGACACTCGCCGAGCAATTTGCTACGGTCAATGGAACACCCATTCAGGTGTTGTTTGCGGCTGAAGATGAGGTGATGAGTGTATTGGTCCCCATCATCGCTGCTGCTCAGAGCAGCATTCGTTTTATGGCTTTCTCGTTTACATATAATGATCTGGGAGCTGCCGTGCTTGCCAAAGCGAATACTGGTGTTGATGTGATGGGCGTCTTCGAGAAGCGCGGTAGCGAAACCGAGTACAGCGAGCTGCCAGCTCTGTATTGCGCCGGTGTACCTGTCCGCCAGGATGGCAACAAAGGCACCTTCCATCACAAAGTCTTCATCATCGACGAGCAGATGGTCGTGACCGGTTCGCTGAACTTTTCCAATAATGCTGATGAGAGCAACGATGAGAATGTACTGATCGTCACGAATGCCGATGTCGCTGCCCAATATCTGGCCGAATTCGAACGCCGCTGGGCCGAAGCTGAGGATCCTGATCCTGAGGATATGGCTTGTGAATAATAATCTAAGGACTTACGCAGTTCAGCGAAAAATGGCTGGATTCCCAGCCCAATCCGCTTCAAGTGCGTAAGTCCTAAAACTATTGCATGCCCATATTTTGCGTGACAAACGTCAATTGACGAGTGGTTTTGTGGTGTGTATAATCCTCGTAACAATTGAATAACCTTCGGGGCAGGGTGCAATTCCCGACCGGCGGTTAAAGCCCGCGAGTGCTGACACCAAAAGTGGTCGAAGCACATGACCCGGTGAAATTCCGGAGCCGACGGTATAGTCCGGATGGTAGAAGGTATCAAAGAGCTGGCCTGTAAGGGTTGGCTGTTGTCATGGTGCCCCGAAAACATTTGTTTTCGGGGTTTTGCGTAAAAGTGCGAATTCTAATCGCCCTTTGACCACGCCAGTGCTCGTGCACTGGCGCAGACAGTAACTATATTTTTAAACGCCCCGATTTATTTCATCGGGGCGTTATTATTTCCCCAGAAACTCCAGAGTGGCTGGGGAAATAATAACAACATATGATGCGTTCACGTAGAGTTTTATTCTTTATTACATCAATGGCAGGGTTGCTAGTTGCCTGGCAGCTATTGATCCAATTTGGGGATTTCCCGCGTTTTATCTTGCCATCACCAGGTGATGTGCTACAACGCTTCTTGGAGATAGTGCGGGATGGCAGCTTATTTCACCACCTGGCGACCACCTTGAAGGAAGTTTTCCTAGGCTTAGCATTGGGGGTGAGCACGGCTACAGCACTAGGGTATCTGATTGCCAAATCTCGTTGGATCGAACGTCTGCTGGCTCCATATATCATCGCTAGCCAGTCCGTGCCCATGGTAGCGATCGCACCGTTATTGGTGATCTGGTTTGGACCGGGGCTGATCTCCAAAATATTGATCGCCGCCTTGATCGTATTCTTCCCCGTACTGGTGAATACTGTAGTAGGTGTGCGGGCTGTTCCCGAAGATCTACACGCCCTGATGCGCTCTCTGCAAGCTACCCGCTGGCAAACGCTGCGTTTGTTAGAGATACCCGCTGCGCTGCCGGTGTTCTTCGGAGGCTTGCGGGTGGGTGCCACGTTGGCCGTGATCGGTGCAGTAGTTGGAGAGTTTGTGGGTGCAGATAGCGGCCTGGGATTTCTCATCAACGTCGGGCGAGGTTTATATGATACCGCGCTGGTCTTTGTAGCAATATTTGTTTTGATCAGTATGGCTTTGATGTTATACGGTATTGTCGTTGGGCTGGAAGCGCGCCTCCTGGCCTGGCAGCGACGGGCAGATGACAACTGATTCATAGAGGATGTGTTGGGTATTTGCCCCCCACACATTATTTGAGAATTGTTTTGGAAAGATTGAAAGGATATTCGATGTCAAAACGATACATATTATCAATTTCTATCATGTTGGTTGTGCTGCTGGCTGCGTGCAGTGGTGAGCAACCTGAGCTAGATACACCAGCCCCAGAGTCGGTTGAAGAAGAACTCACCCATATTCGCTTGCCAATGGGGTACATCCCCAATGTCCAGTACACGCCATTCTATGCGGCAGTTGACCTGGGAGAATATCAGAACGCAGGGATCGAGATCGAGTTCGATTACAGCTTCGAAACCGATGGCGTAGCCCTGGTGGGGGCCAATGACCTGCAGTTTGCTGTCGCTTCAGGTGAGCAAGTGTTATTGGCGCGAGAACAGGGCTTACCAGTGGTCTATGTGATGGCCTGGTATAACGATTTCCCCGTAGGGGTTGTTTCCAAGACTGAGCAGGGGATACTTTCACCTGAAGATCTAGCAGGCAAGAAGATCGGCTTGCCAGGGTTATTTGGGGCCAGCTATATTGGCTTGCGAGCCATCCTCGCTGCTGGTGGCTTGACTGAGGCTGATGTCATCCTGGACTCAATTGGCTTCAACCAGGTGGAAGCCTTGGTTACCGATCAAGAAGAAGCGGCCGTCATCTATGTACCCAACGAACCAGTGCAATTGCGGTCGTTGGGCTATGATGTCGATGTGATCCAAGTGGCTGACTATATGCAGCTTGTCTCCAATGGACTGATCACCAATGAGCAGACTATCAAAGAGAATCCTGATCTGGTTCGCCGCATGGTGCAAGCTACGATGAGTGGTATCCGTTACACAGTAACGCATCGTGCAGACGCATTCGAGATCAGCACCAAATTCGTCGAAGGCCTCTTGGATGCCGATACCCATGTCCAGAAGGAAGTGCTAGATGCCTCGATCCTGCTTTACAAGCGCGAGAATTTGGGCTATTCCGATCTTGAAGCCTGGCAAAATATGCAACAGGTTTTGTTGGATATGGGCATGCTGACAAAACCTCAGGATCTGGAGGCTGCCTTTACTAATGAATTCATCGATAACTGAACCGGTCTTGGACATCCAAAACTTAAGCGCCGTTTTCTCTGATGGCAACGGTGACTTGCAGGCATTGGATGACCTGACCTTTTCAGTGCAGCGGCAGGAGTTCGTTTGTGTAATAGGCCCCTCAGGGTGTGGGAAGAGCACTCTGCTGCGAATCCTTGGGGGGTTGCTACAACCAACTACGGGACACGTTTCCTTTCATGGGGATCCATTGGTTGGTCCGCGCCGGGGTGTTGGATTCGTATTCCAGAATTCTAACCTGATGCCCTGGCGCTCAGTCTTCGAGAATATTTGCCTTCCTCTGGAAATACAGAATGCATCGATGAGCAAGATCACACCCAAGGTTCAAGAGTTGGTGGAGCTGGTGGGCTTGGGCGGCTTCGAGAATTGGCTACCGCGTGATCTCTCGGGGGGAATGGCCCAACGGGTTGCCATCGCCCGAGCTCTGGTACATGATCCTGATGTGCTGCTGCTCGATGAGCCCTTCGGAGCGTTGGACGCGCTGACCCGTGAGCAAATGGGCGATGAATTGCTGCGAGTTGCCATGCATGCCACAGGCAGTGGGATACGTCGAAAAACGATCATTATGGTAACGCATGCCATCACAGAGGCGATTTTCCTGGCAGACCGGGTTTTGGTACTTAGCCCGCGGCCCGGAAACCTGCGCATGGATGTTGCCATTGATTTGCCGCGCCCTCGTCATGAACATATGCGTTACACAAAAGAATTCGGAGAGCTGGCGCAGCGGTTACGAGAAGCCATTGGATGATCAGTTGATACATTTTGGCTCTCTAGGTTCGTCGTGGAAGTTAGCAGACTAGGGGTTCCCAGAGGTCCTACATATTTTCGTGGTAAGATTTGTCGCTGAAAATCTTTATTAGAGGTAGACAAAATGCTAAAGCGATATTCCATTTTTCTTTTGTTGCTATTGATCGTGATCCCATTTGGCGTCGGTGCCCAGGATGATATCCGGTTAGCCTATCTGCAAGTTGATCTCTGGCCAGAATATGATCGTCCCGAAATGCTGGTGATCTTGCGGGCGAGTCTGGCTGCTGATGTGTCACTTCCGGTTGATGTGACGTTTCGTATCCCGGCTGCCGCTGGTGAACCAAACGCAGTCGCAGTACGCCAACCAGATGGCGCATTGTTGAATGCCATGTTCGAGCACCAACCAGAGGCCCAATGGGCATATGTGACCGTTACAGCCACGACACCCGACATCCAGTTGGAATATTACGATCCGCAATTAGAGAAACGCGAGGATTCCAGGCATTTCGAGTTTATTTGGTTGGGAGAGTATGATGTGGAATCCATGCTTGTGCAAGTGCAACAACCTTTAGGCTCTAGCCAGATGAGCATCGAACCAGATCTGGGTGTGTTCGAACCGGGTTCCGATGGCATGCAATACTACATCATGGAGATTGGTGCGCCTTCAGCGGGCGATGAATTCTCGGTTAAGATCGATTACCAAAAATCTTCTGATTCGTTGAGTATAGAGAGTTTCCAGGTTCAACCCAGCGCGCCTATTGCCGAGGGGGGGACACAACGCAACTCAAATGTAGATTTACTTTCGCTACTTCCCTGGCTCTTGGGGGGTCTCGGGTTGCTATTAGTGGTCGGGGGCATTTTCTGGTACTGGCGATCTGGCCAAGATGTATCTGAATCGAAGCCAACCTCCCGGGGTCGGAGAGCAACATCCCCTACGCAAACCCATTTCGAGGAAAGTGGCGGTGAGGGAGTGTATTGCCACCAGTGTGGAAAACGCGCCGCCTCTGGGGATCGCTTTTGTCGAACTTGTGGGGCGCGGTTGCGCAAGGAATAATCATTCACCAATTCGTTTTTATATGAATTATCCCCTTTAGGGGAAATTGAGAACAAGGTGCGTGCAAGCGCGGTGCGCTGCGCGCATCTTTAGTCTCCATAGGAAATATTGCCTATCGGGATATGACTTTTAGTCCAATATATCCATCTTTAATTGGATATTCCCTGCTTACTAACCGTGCATTAATCTCATTGTGACAAAATATACGGGTAGTTTTACCCAATCCTTAAGAGTTATGGAACTTTATTGGTATTTGCGTTCCAGATCTACATATTATAGGAGTGAAAGATGCAAGAATCTACATCGATGCGTTCAGGTTCATCGAACCGGATGAAATTTATTTTTGGCGGCGCGCTAATCGTCGCTGCTGTGATCTACTTAATCGTTTCTTCAACCCAGGCCAGCGCGCAGTACTTCCTTACCATTGATGAAGTTGTCGCCAAAGGGGATGAAGTGCTAGACCGCGACCTGCGAATTTCTGGTGCAGTGATCGGCGATTCCATCGAATATGAGCGAGAGAGCTTGACTCTCACCTTTTTGGTTGCACATGTCGCAGGGGATAATGCCGAACTCGAATCTGAGGGTGGTTTGGCTGAGGCCTTGCATGCAGCTGTGTCAGATCCCAGTCGATCCCGTGTACAAGTCGTTTACGAAGGTCCTATGCCCGATCTGTTGCAGCATGAAGCCCAGGCAATCATGACCGGCCGCTTAGGTACGGATGGAATCTTCTATGCCGACGAACTTCTGCTAAAATGCCCAACCAAGTACGAAGAAGCCGTTCCAGAGCAGGCTGAGGGGCTTTAAGAGTCGCAAGTCACAAGATTCAAGTGCAGATTCCAAGATTTAATAGAACTTATAACTTGAAACTTGCTACTTTGAACTTGAAACTTTTCTTGGAGAATTTATGATTGCAAATCTTGGTTATGGCGCCTTAGTTATCACCTTTATTGTTTCCTTGTATGGGGCCGGCGCAGCTTTCTATGGCGTGCGGCGGAATAACCCTGCCTGGGTGGATAGCGCCCGTAATGGCATGTTGTTGACATTCCCATTGCTCACCCTCTCGGCCTTGAGCATCATCGTCTTGTTGGTCACCGATCATTATGAAGTCGAGTATGTTGCCAGTGTAACCAGCCGCAGCATGCCCATGTATCTCAAGATCACAGCTTTGTGGGGCGGACAATCTGGTTCCCTTGTTTTTTGGTCATGGCTAATGTCTGCATTTGCTTCAGCTGTGACATTGCGCAAATGGGACCGCGACCGCGAATTCTTGCCCTGGGTGATTGTGGTTTCTCTGATTACATTAGCTTTTTTCATCTCTCTGAATATCTTCATCGAGAATCCTTTCACCCGTTTGTGGCAATCCCCTTCGGGTCAAGTTGTTGAGAAGATGTTTCAGCCGGCGGGGTCGGTTTTGTTCTATCCGCGTGATGGACAGGGCTTGAACCCGCTATTGCGCCATCCTGGGATGATCATTCACCCACCGATGCTTTACCTGGGTTTTGTCTCTTTTGTGATTCCCTTTGCCTTCGCCATCGCAGCCCTTGTGACTGGTCGCACCGATGACCGTTGGATCCGTCTGACTCGCCGGTGGACCCTGTGGGCTTGGATGTTCCTTTCTCTGGGATTGGTGTTGGGAGGCCGTTGGGCCTATGATGTGCTTGGCTGGGGTGGTTACTGGGGTTGGGACCCCGTGGAGATCGCGGCCTTCATGCCCTGGTTAACCGGGACGGCTTTTTTGCACTCCGTGATGATCCAGGAAAAGCGCGGCATGCTCAAACAGTGGAATATGGTCCTGATCATTCTGACCTATTCGTTGGTGATCTTCGGTACCTTCCTAACACGCTCGGGTGTGCTCTCATCGGTGCATGCTTTCGCCCAGAGCGCCATTGGCCCTCTGTTTTTTGCGTTCATCGGAGTGACCTTCATTGGCTCGCTGAGTTTGTTGCTTCACCGTTGGAATGATCTCAGAGCCAAAACCGAGATGACCTCGATGCTCTCCCGTGAGGCCCTGTTCTTGTTGAACAATTTGCTTTTCATCGGCATCCTGGTAGTCTGTTTTTGGGGTGTGATCTTCCCGTTGATTTCCGAGCTTTTCACCGGCCAGAAAGTGACCGTAGGCCCGCCATTTTACGAGCGCGCCAACGGCCCATTATTTGCTGGGTTGCTCCTGTTGATGGCCATCGCACCTTTATCTGCCTGGGGCCACTCGACCATCAAAACCCTGGGTCGCGCTGTCTGGAAACCGGCGATTGTCTCCGTTGTGGCTGTAGTCGCTGTCCTTATCGCAGGGATTACCAACCCCTATGCTCTGATCGGTGTCTTTTTGACGGTATTGGTGATCGCAGTTACCCTGTATGAATACGCTCGCGGTGCTCTAGCCCGCGGGAGACGACATGGCGAAAACTTCTTTGTGGCGTTGTGGGCACTGGTCAAACGCAACCGCCGTCGGTATGGTGGGTATCTCATCCACTTGAGCATGGCCATGCTGGCCATAGGCATTATTGGGATCGAAATGTTCCAGAGTGAAACTCAGGGCACTTTGAGCCAGGGCGAAACTCTGACTCTTGGCGCGTATACCATGTCGTATGACTCTCTGGCTGTTTTCGATGCGCCTGATGGCCGTAATGTGGCCCGCGCGGTGGTCAGTGTTAGCAAGAATGGCAGACCCGTGGGTGAGTTGTATCCACGTAGGGATTTCTTCTACGATTCACAACAACCCATGACCATTCCGGGTGTGCGTAGCACCCTCGAGGATGACTTCTATATACTCTTGGTGGATTGGGAAGAGATCAGCACCAGTAATGCTACCTTCAAGGTGTATCACAATCCCCTAGTGATGTGGATGTGGTTAGGGTCTTGGGTATTCATTTTCGGAACCTTGGTGGCAGCCTGGCCAGAGAGAGAGACCGATTCCGTTCCGTCACGCAACCGCAAACGAGAATATTCTACAGTGAAAGCGTGACATGATGCGCGTTCAACGGTTGAACATTGCAAGCCCTAGAATTGAGAGAAAAGATGAAGAGTTATTCTCAAATCACAACTGATAAATCACAATTCATACTTCGTCTGGTTGTATTGATCATTGTTATGTTGGCAACGCTGGTACCAGGTACTGTGCTAGCCCAGGAGGCCGATCCCAACGCGCCCACAGATGACGAAGTCAACGCCATTGCCAAAGAGATGTACTGCCCGGTTTGTGAGAACGTCCCTTTGGACGTTTGTGGTACGCAGGCTTGCGCCCAATGGCGGGCTTTGATCCGCGAAAAGCTGAATGATGGCTGGACGGAAGACGAGATCAAACAGTATTTCGTTGATCAGTATGGAGCGCGCGTTTTGGCAGAGCCTCCTCGCCAAGGGCTAAATTGGTTGGTATATGTCGTACCGCCAATTGCCTTTTTGGCAGGCGTTTATATTCTCTATAAAGGTGTGCGGAGCTGGCAACAGATTGATTCTGAGAGTGCAGAGGCTGAAATAACATCTCCAGACCTAGAAAATCCACCAGATGATTATGTTACTCAGTTAGAGGAAGAATTGCGTCGCAGTGAACAGAGATAGTATCGAAGGGTAGTCCACCCATCCACGATGGGTGGTGCTGTGAAACGCCCATCTCGGATGGTTTTCTGCCCGTAGTAGTAAAAAGACAAGGTATTATTAGGTGAAACCTTGGAGTAAAAATGACCGAAGTTGAAGAAAAGAACGTAACTGAAGAAGAAACCAACACTGGCCCAAAATGGGGTCGTATTCTAGTGTGGGGTGGGTTGTTGGTATTGTTGACAATCGTGGCGTTAGGTCTCCAGCGCACCCAGGAAGGACCTGTAGGCCCAGGCCAAGCCGCCCCAGCATTTGTTTTGACGACATTCGACGGCCAGGAAATTGACTCTGCTGATTTGGCTGGCAAGGTAGTAGTGCTCAATTTCTGGGCTTCTTGGTGCAAACCATGCGAACAAGAAGCCGCCGATTTAGAGACTGCATGGCAATTCTATTCTGAGGGCGGTGAAGTAGTTTTCCTAGGTGTGGATTATGTCGATACCGAGCCTGAAGCGATGGAATACTTGAACAAGTTCAATATTAGCTATCCCAATGGTGCAGATTTAGGCACTCGAATTTCTCAAGCCTTCCGGATCCGAGGAGTCCCTGAGACCTATATCATCGACCAGGATGGTATTCTATCTCATGCCCAGATAGGACCATTTACATCGCTTTCGCAAATCACTGCCGTCATCGACCCCTTATTAAATCAGTAAACATAGTATAAGAAACGTTCAACATTAAATAATAACCCATGGACATTGGCTCAATTTTTCTCATTCTTGCTCTATTTATCCTCACTGCCCTTTATGTTGGACGGCCGTTATATGACCGCACGTCCACAACAACCAAACAATTTGGGAGAGAACTCTCGGCGCTATTAGCTGAGCGAGATCGAATACTAAACACGATTTCTGAGTTGGATTTTGACCACACCCTCGGCAAGATCCCCACTGAAGATTATCCGCTGAGACGCGACCAGCTCGTGAAGCGGGGTGCAGAAATTTTGCGTCAGCTCGATGAATACCAAGGGGTAGGACTTACCGATTCTACTAACGTCCACCTCGAGACCGCTTTGAAATCCGGAACAGTTGACCCCGATGATGATCTCGAAGCTCTGATCGCTGCACGTCGGCGCGAAAGCCAAGAAAAACCTGGGGGCTTTTGTCCACAGTGTGGCAGCCCGGTAGTCCGGTCAGACCAATTCTGCCCAAAATGTGGGAATGCTTTATCATAAAGCATCGAGTGAAGAGTGTTATGCGAAATATATCGCCTCACTCACCACGTATTCTCATCTACAGCGAATTAATAAAATCATGATACGAAAATACCTTCCCTTCACCCTGGCACTCTTGCTGCTCGTGCTCATCCTGACCGGGTGTGGCGCTCTCTCTGAAGATATCACCCCGCCACCTGGTTCTGAGATGCCGACCATGCCACCACCCACCCCTGCCGGAGAACAACTAGTCTTCCCGGTTCTATCTCCTGACCCTGCACGCGGCGAATCTATATATGCCGAAAAATGCGCGCCCTGTCATGGAGATTCTGGCTTAGGGGATGGTCCCGATGCTGATGGTCTCCCGAATCCAGTCACTGCGATTGGTAGTCTTGAACTCTCCCGCCAGGCCACGCCAACGGATTGGTATTTGATGGTTGCCAATGGCAATATCCAGCGCTATATGCCACCCTTCAAGAGCCTTTCCGTGCCGCAGCGTTGGGATGTGATCGCCTACGTTTTCTCTTTGAGCACCTCCGAAGAAGAGCTCTCCCGCGGACAGGTTGTATATCAAGAACAATGTGCTGACTGCCATGGTGATCTGGGCCAGGGGGATGGTCCCGAGGCAGGCGAACTTGCCACCTCGCCAGTTGATTTCACCGATCAGGCCTTTATGGGCTATAAGACGGCCAATGATTTGTACGATTCCATCTCTGGGGGGATGGGTGAGATGCATGCATTTGAAGATGTAAGTGAAGAGGATCGCTGGGCCCTTACATCTTTCCTGCGCTCGCTGACGTTCTCAATTCCTGAGGATCTTATAGCGGAGGAAGCCTCGCAGGCGACCTCTGAGGGAGCAGAACCCGCTGAGAGTGCGCCTCAGCCCACTCAAATGTCGACCGAGGCTCCAGCTGAAGTTGAAGATCCCGCAGCAAGAGTAGGGACTGTGTTCATTCAAGTTGTCAATGGCTCTGGTGGCGATCTCCCCGTAGGCGCTGATGTAATTTTACATGGCTATGATGGTATGGAAGAGTCCTTCACTCAAATCGAAACTTTGCCCGAGGAAGGTTTGCTGGTTTTCGAAGAGATTCCTATGCCAGAAGGCCGAGTATTTCTGGCTACTACCGAATACGATCAGGTGGCATACGGCTCGAATATTTCGCAGACAACCGCTGATAGCTCCGAGGCAAGTTTGAGCCTGATGGTCTTCGACTCGGTTACAGACACTTCTGAGCTGGCCATCGAGCGACTGCATATATTCTTCGATTTCGTCAACCCGGATACTGTTCAGGTGATCGAGTTAGTGCTGCTCTCGAACACCAGTGGGAACACAGTTATTGCGGCTGATGATGGCCCGGTACTAGAGTTCGATCTCCCAGAAGGGGCTTTCAATTTAGATGTGCAGGAGAGTATGCAGTTGCGCTTCCTGCAAACCGAAGCAGGATTTGGTATAGGAAACGTACGCCCGTCGGCAGAACCTTACGATATCACCTTTGCTTTCGAGATCCCTTATGATAAGAAAAAGGCCGATATCTCATTGCCGGTTCCATTGGATACTACAGCGGCAATCATCATTGCACCAGAAGATGGAGTCAAGCTAAAAAGTGACCAGCTTCAAGATGGTGGCTCGCGAGATTTCCAGGGCATTCCCTACCGCACATATAACTCCAACAACCTGCAAGCAGGTGAAACACTGAGCTTCACAATCTCTGGGACCCCAAAGCTTCCTACAGACTCATCGGCATCAACAAGCACGGATCCCACAACCAATTTGATGATTGGGATTGGAGCCTTAGGAGTGGTTTTGGTCGTCACGGGTATTTACCTCTGGCAACGCAATCGCGCCGAAGATGATGAATGGGATGAAGCAAATGCCGATGATATTGATGAATCCCCTGTGACGAATGGAAACCAAGAAGAATTGATGGACGCCATCATCGCCCTGGATGATCTGTATCAGGCAGGTGATTTGCCTGAAGCAGCATATCAGAAGCGGCGAGAGGAATTGAAAGCACGTTTGCAAGAAGTAATTCAATCTGACGAATAAATGATAACCACAAAGACACGAGGGCACAAAGAAATTCTTAGAGTCTTTGTGCCCTCGTGGTGGGAATTGCATGATCAATGTAACAAAACTCGTTAAAAGATTTGGCCCCAAGACGGTGCTGCGTGGCTTAGATTTCGAAGTTGAATCAGGCGAATTTGTGGCTTTGCTTGGCCCGAATGGTGCCGGTAAGACCACATTCTTACGCATCCTGTCTTCGCTATCACGCCCGGCAATGGGGGAAGTGAACATCGCAGGATATTATTTGCCAGGACAGGCATCGGCAGTTCGGCGTCGCTTGGGTGTGGTCTCTCACCTGCCTTTGCTGTATGGCGACCTTACCGCTGAGGAAAATATGCGCTTCTTTGGGCGCATGTATGCTGTAGGGGATCTTGATAACCGCATTTCCCAGGTGCTGGAAATGGTAGGACTTGAAGCCCGTCGTCGCGATCTAGTGCGGACATTCTCGCGCGGCATGCAGCAGCGTTTAGCGATAGGCCGCGCCGTTTTGCATGACCCCGATGTGATGCTGTTCGATGAGCCCCATACCGGTTTGGATCAAGATGCCTGCGTGATGTTGGATACCGTTTTGAAAGAGGTCGCTGCCCGTGGCCGCACCGTGGTGATGACATCTCACGACTTGGCTCGTGCTGCTGACCTGGCCTCGCGCTTCGATGTGCTCTCCAGGGGAAAGATCGTTGCCTCGGTCCGCCGGGATGAGATGGACACAACCGACAATCTTCTGGCCTTCTATCGCGATGCCGTTCGGGAGCGTGAAGCATGAAGAGTGAAGCTCAACTTTCTACTCGGAAATCTTCGTTCTCAGAAAAACGCTCCCCGGTGCGCGATTTCTTACGTGCATTATGGGCTGTGGTTTGGAAGGACCTCTCAGCAGAGTGGCGCAGCCGCGAGTTGCTGACTGCAATGTTGGTCTTTGCTTTGTTGGTGATCTTGATCTTCAACTTTGCTTTGGAGTTAGACGCCCGAGCCCGGGCCAGTGTCACCTCGGGAGTTCTATGGGTAACCTTTGCTTTCGCAGGGACTTTGGGCCTTAATCGTTCCATGGCCACTGAGAAAGACCGCGGTTGCCTGGATGGGTTGTTGTTAGCTCCGGTAGACCGTAGTGCGATCTATTTTGGTAAAGCCATAGGCAACTTGATCTTCATGTTCGTAGTCGAAGTGATCGTCTTGCCCATCTACAGTGTGCTATACAACATCAATTTGTTTCAGCCCGGCTTGTTGCTAGTGATCTTGCTTGGTTCAATTGGTTATGTGGCCGTTGGGACATTATTATCGACAATGGCTGTTCAGGCCCGAACGCGTGACATTCTGTTGCCAATTTTGTTATTCCCATTGGTGGTCCCCATTATGATTGCTGCTGTAAAGGCCAGCGGTGTATTCTTGCAAGGATTGCCTTGGAATGAAGCCAGTACCTGGATTAACTTATTGGTTGTCTATGACGTGATCTTCGTGGCTGTCGCATTTATGTTTTTTGAGTTTGTGGTTGAGGAGTGAATTTATTGAGAAGCCCGGTTTCTCCAGTAACCGGGCTTCTTTAAAAAAGGAGTAATTATATGGAATCAAAAC
>CAYTKR010000102.1:0-19065 GCA_964438295.1 uncultured Anaerolineales bacterium | reverse complement strand
CTGCTGGAGCTCAAACCAATCCGAGTGGGGAATTTTTTGCCCGCCCTGGTGTTGGCTCCCTTATTCGTGGCATTGGTGGAAGCCTTCGGACTTATATTTTGAGTGACCCACCAAAATTCTCGAAACCCTACCTACTAGACTGTAAACTAAGTATCTAAAAATTTCCCTTTTTGAAATTTTGCAGGTCTCCTGACCGTGCCGGAGTGATTCGTTTGGGAGATCGGTCACAGAAAAATTTGCACATATTTAGTTTACGCTGTACTTACGTTTCATTTCCGGAAAATTATTTTTTTATAATGCCACTTCGCCAGCGGGGCGACCATCAAAGGTGCGCCAACGGCACGACGGCTTCGAATGGGTAGCAAGCCAACCGAGTTGGCGGCCGAACTAGTCTAAACACATCTTGATAGGCAAGCCGAACGCGGTTGAGCTACTGACCCCAAAATTTTTTGGAATGAAAAACTATATGCGATTGCCCTGCCCGGAAATCCCCACTTGCTTGACATCAAAATAAATCTCATCTATAATCACGGAGTGCTACAACATAATTGTTTCGTTTGGAAGTAGTATTACAACCTTGCTTTGATTATGTCACCCACTTCAACAACCAGCGATGTCCTTTCTAAGGTCAGGGGATTCTATTCTTCACTTTCCACCTCTGAGAAAAAAGTTGCCGATTTTGTCCTGGAACACTATCAGGAAACCATTCGCATGACTCTGGCTGATGTCGCCCAGGAATGCGGCGTCAGCGACGCAACCGTGCTACGCTTCTGCCGTTCCATCGGTTACAAACGCTGGTTGGAATTCAAAATCGTACTTACCCAGACGCTCCCAAATTTACCTGAGCAAATTCTGGATGAAGTCGTCGAAGGAGATTCCCCAGGCGTTATCGCCAGGAAGGTCTTCAACAGCTCGATCCAAGCCCTGACGGACACGATGGCCGTTTTAGATGAGCCTAACTATGAACAGGCCCTCGACCTGATCATCGCCGCGACCCGCATCCTGATCGTCGGCGTGGGAACTTCAGGCCCAATGGCGAATGAAATGTACAACCGTTTCTTGCGTCTGGGGTTAAATTGTCATGTACAAACCGACTCCTATATTCAGGTGATGGAGAGCGCCCTACTCTCCGCGAATGACCTGGTGATCGTGATCTCACAGACTGGCGACTCAGAGGATCCGATTCGGACAACCGCTCAGGCCAAATCTGTAGGTGCCCGCGCAATTGTCATTACGGGCAACACAGGCTCGAAGCTGACAGAGTTTGCCGATGTTGTATTGCTCTCGGTATCGCACGAAACGCGTGTAGAGACGATTGCTTCGAGGATCGCTCAGTACGCCATCATCCATGCCTTATACGTCGGGCTGGCCATGCAAGACATCGCCAGCACAGTTGATAAAGAGAAGCTTATTTGGGAAGCCATGATGAACGGGCCGGCTTTCCAAAAGTCGAAAGTGTAAGCACCAATTTATATTTTGCTCGAAACGGTCTTCGCGGAGCAGCCCCTTGGGGTATCCGATCGTGTTCGGCTCGGTCGGGAGACCGGCCTCAGCATTTTATGAAAATTATTTGGTTCAATCTGGAGAGATATGTCTGATTCTACTGTTTCCATCAAAGATCTCAAGTTCAGGTATCGAGGCGAAAAGGAATTGGCCCTCGACGGGATATCGCTCGATATATCCAAAGGGGAGTTCGTGGTCGTTATGGGCGCCAGTGAAGCCGGCAAAAGCACCCTGGCCGCCTGTTTCAATGGCTTGATCCCCCATTATATGAGAGGTGCCATCAAGGGAGATGTCGTCATCCAAGGCACAAACACGGCCGATTCGAGCGTGCCCCAATTAGCAGAAAACGTTGGCATTGTTTTCCAGGATTTCGAAGCCCAACTATTCTCCACGAACGTCGAATTAGAGATCGCCTTTGGGCCTGAGAACTTCGCCGTGCCGCGGGAAGAAATTGGAAAACGCATCGAGGAAAATCTGTCCTACGTCGGGTTGGAAGAATTCCGCAACCGGCCACCCTTTACTCTCTCTGGGGGGCAGAAACAAAAACTTGCCATTGCCTCGGTGCTCGCCATGCAACCAAATATCCTGGTAATGGACGAGCCGACCACCGACCTGGACCCGATCAGCAAGCAAGGGATCTTCGACATCACCAACCAGTTGCGTCAGCGCGATGATATAACCCTGATTGTCGTCGAGCACGAGACCGAAGAAGCCCTGCACGCCGACCGGATTGCCCTGATCGAAGATGGAAAGCTTGTTCGAGTTGGAAAGATGGGCGATATCCTCAGGGAGGTTGAATTGCTCGAGGAACTTGGGGTGATGCCCCTGGGGATCCCAAAATTCTTCAAGAAGATGGATCACCCTGAACTTCCGCTCACACCCGAAGAGGGCCTGAGAACTTTCCAGGGAACAGGCTGGAGAATAAATGAAGAGAAGTTTGCACAACTCATCGAAAAAGAAAAACGATCCTCACAGCAGTCTGTAGAACCCCTGATGCGTTGTCGTGGGTTGGAGCATACCTATCCCAATGGAGTTCAGGCGCTCAAAGGCATCGACCTCGATATTTTCGATGGCGAAATTGTCGCCATCGTAGGCCAAAACGGCAGTGGAAAGACCACGCTTGCCAAACATCTCAATGCCTTGTTAATGCCCACAGAGGGCGATGTCACTGTCAATGGACTGAACACGAGAGAGCACGGCGTGTTCAAGATTGGCCAAAAAGTTGGCTATGTCTTCCAAAACCCCGATCACCAGATCTTTTCTGAGATGGTCTATGATGAAATCGCCTTCGGGCCGCGGTTGCGTGAAGTCCCCGAAGAAGAGGTTGATCAGCGAGTCCAAGAAGCGCTGGAAGCCGTTGGCCTGACCGGATTCGAAGAAGAAGACCCCTTCAGTCTAACCAAAAGCGGACGACAACGCGTGGCAGTAGCCTCGGTCCTGGCCGTCCAGCCTGATGTGCTCATCCTGGATGAACCGACAACCGGTCTGGATTACAAAGAGCAGCGCAGCATGATGGACATGGTCCGCAAGTTAAATGACCAGGGCAGCACGATCATCTTCGTAACCCACCACATGTGGGTTGTTGCCGAATACGCCCACAAGGTATTTGTGATCAAAGATGGACGAATATTGTTAGACGGAACAACAAGAGAGGTCTTTGCCCAAGAAGAAATCCTCAAAGACTCCTTCTTGCGGCCTCCTCACTTCGTACAATTCAGCAACCAGTTGGGAAGAACTTTTCTCAGCCCCGACGAAATGATCTCTTGCATTGACAGGAGCTAACTGATGAATATCGATTTTTATCTGGACATCGACACCGTAATTCACCGACTAGATGGGCGCACGAAGATAATCCTTTTCCTCTTATCGTTCCTGGCACTGGTGCTCTTCGAAGATCCGCGTTTTATTCTACCGATTGCCCTCCTTATCTTGCTGCAAAACACCCTGGCTCGTGCCTGGGTCAACATTTGGCGCATCCGTTTTTTGCTAACCATCCTTACCATAACTAGCGTGATCATGTGGAATGTTTTCGCCAGTGGTGAAACGCATTTGTTCTGGTTCGTCGACCTCGAATCTCTGCTCTACAGTCTGGCGCGTACGATGCTGATCCTGTTCATGATCATCAGTGGCATGAACCTGCTCAGCACCACACGCAACGAGGAGCTGGTGTTGGGGATGATCAAGCTGGGACTGCCTTACCGGGTTGGCTTCGCGATTTCGACAGCATTACGAATGGTTCCCACCATTTCGGGGAGCATTTACACAATTTCCCAGGCTCAACGCAGCCGTGGTCTGGATCTGGAAAGCGGCAGCATCCTCGAACGCATACGAAAATATATCCCTTTGTTGATCCCAGTGTTCATTTCAACGATCCGAGGCACCAATGTATTTGGTATGGCGCTGGAATCTAAAGGGTTTGGGGCCAGGGATGATCGCACGTTCTTCCTGAAAATGGAAATGGCCAGGAGAGATTTTATTACTCTGGCATTTGGCCTAATCGTATATGCTGTCTGCCTATATTTGAATTTCCAAAACTTCGGCGATATCGCCGGTCTGACCAAATTTTAAAAATGGCCACTGTATGAGATTAACCTTGGAATATATGGGATGGCGGCTTCGCCGCCCTCCCATATATTCCAGCAGAACCTTCTGTTCGATACTTTTACTCAAAGGAAACTTATGGACCCCAAAGCATTGGACGAATTACTCCCCTTTGTACTCAAAAGAGACAACGTCGCCCGCTATGAAGATGGCGCAGTATATATCGGCGACCGGCGCAAATATCCATTTACCAAAGAATTCCTGCGCTGTGATGATGTCGAGAGCGTGGCGCGCGCGATCGAAGACATGGTCACCCAAGGTGGCGGCCCATGGGTAGCGGCCGTGCTTGCCATGGCTATGGCGGCGAAGGAAGTCGAGGGCAAACCAGTCGATGAAGCACTCGAGTATCTTGGCAAAGCCAAAATTAGACTGACCAATACGCGACCCACCAATACTGCTATGGCCAGACGTCTCGACGACACACTCAAGATTGCCCAAAAAGCCGTCAAAAAAGGCAAACCGATTGAAGCCGCAATTCTGAAATGGATCAACAAAATTCGCGACAAGGTCTACGAAAATTACGAGTATCGCGCTCGTTTGGGCGCCAGCCTGGTCGATGACGGCGATGGCATCCTGACCATGTGCTTCGCCGAGACAGCCTTCATCCTGGCCATGGCCTTCGCCCAACAAGAGGGCAAGAACATCCAGGTATACACCCCGGAGACAAGGCCCTACCTCCAGGGCGCGCGCCTCACTGCCCCCAGTCTGCACGAATTAGACATCCCCGTAAAGATCATCACAGACAATATGCCCGCGCATGTCATGTCTGAAGGCAAAATCCAAAAATATTTCACCGCTGCAGACCTTATCACCCTCGACGGACACGTCTGCAACAAGATCGGCACTTTCCAAAACGCCATCGCCGCACACCACCACAGCATCCCCTACTTTGTCTTCATGTGGGGGCCTGATTACAAAAGCCCAGACCGCGCCTCCATCGAGATCGAAATGCGCGACCCCGCAGAGATCAGGGCTGCGCGCGGTGTACCCACTACCATCGACGAGATTCCGGCTTATTATCCAACCTTCGATATAACGCCTCCATACATGGTTTCTGGTGTTATAACTATGCATGGTATTTTAAGTCCGTATGATCTGAAACGTCATTTTGTCAAAGCCTAACCTGACAAGGAGCCTTAAATGCCTGTAGCTATCATCGCTGGAACTGCCATCTATGAAATCCCCGGCACAACTTTCCAAGAGGAGATTGTCGATTCCCCCTTTGGCAAAGCCCTTGTCTACCGTGCACAGGGAGAATTGGAGAACCTGATCTTCCTCGCCCGACATGGCATCAACCACGATACACCACCCCACAAAGTCAACTATCGAGCCAATATCAAAGCATTGGAGATCCTAGGCGTAAAACGTGTCCTAGCGGCAAATGCCGTTGGATCGATCAATCGCCAGATCCCACCTTTAGGGTTGGCATTAGTGACGGATTTTCTGGATTTCACATCCAATCGCGAGAGCACATTTTTCGATGGAGGGGAGAGCGGCCTGAAACATGTCGATATGAGCATCACCTATTGCCCAGCGCTGAACGAACGACTTTTAGAGCTGGCACCCAGCTTTGGCCTGGAACTCGGTCCTGAGTCCGTTTACGTGAGCACCAACGGGCCGAGACTAGAATCCCCTGCCGAAATTCGCATGTACGCCCAATTAGGTGGCGACGTGGTGGGCATGACGGGCGTCCCCGAAGCCACCCTGGCCCGAGAACTGGGTTTATGCTACGCGGCTGTCGCCTTCTCGGTCAACTGGGCTGCCGGCATCGAAGAGACGATCAATTTTGTTGGCTCATCTGAGGATTTCGACAAACTCAAAGCCAGCCTCATGGCGCTCTTCATCGAAACGCTAAAGACAACGTCCGACGAGGATTGTTGTAATTAGAGAACATTTAATCATGTGCGCAAATCGGGTAGCCAGCCCAACCTTGTTGGGCGGATAATCTTTCATTCAATGGCCATCGCGGTTGGCCAGCTACCCTTGTATGAAAGGAGTGTGACACGCCCAAGGAAATTGATTTTTTGTCGTAGTACGAAAGTTATTAACCTTTCAAATCTTAGTGTATCGAGGAGTTAAAAATGAAAGAAGTCATTACCATGTGGAAGAACACCAGGATGATTATTTTGGTGGCTCTTTCGGCGGCAATTTACGCCGCTTTCCTGATCGCCTTTAAGGGCGGCATCGTCATCGTCCCTGGCATTACCGAAGTTCGCCCAGCGAACGTATTCCCGCCGGTTTTCGGCCTACTCTTTGGTCCGGCTGGCGCCTGGGGTTCTGCCATCGGCAACCTGATCGGCGACATGTTCGGCGGCTCCTTGGGGATTGGCTCCATCTTTGGTTTCTTCGGAAACTTCTTCCTGGGCTTTGTTCCCTACAAGATGTGGGGTGCCACATTTGGCTTGGTCAAGAAAGATGACATGGCTCCCAAGATGAATAGCTGGCAGAAGATCCTGGCTTTCGAGATTGTTGCCCTGGTAGCATCCGCTGCCTGCGCCATCATCATTTCTTGGTACCTTGACCTGGCTGGCATCGTGCCCTTCGCATTCCTGGGTATCACCATCACGGTCAACAACTTCGCGGCGGCTGTCGTACTGGGACCCATCCTGGTGGGCCTGTTCTACACCCGCGTGCAACGCTGGGGTTTGCTCTGGACCGACATCATGGATGTTGAAGATGTCGCTAAGGGCTTCGCCGTCAACCTGGGCTCCGTCCTCATGACCGTCGGTGCGTTGGGTGGCTTGATCGTCGGCATCCTGGTGGCTGTTGGTGCCGCTGGCCAGCAAGTATATGGCTTTGCTGGTAGCTCCGGTCAGTTGGCCGTTTGGCTGGCTGTGCTTCCCTTCTTGCTCCTGATCCTGATTTCTAGCTTCATGCTTTCTGGGCGTGAGCAGTTCACCGAAGAGGAAGAACTCTAACCATTTAGGTTCGTTTTTCTAGCAGAATTCGGGGCGGGTGCTCACCCGCCCCGAATTCTATATGAATCTCCCAGGAAATAGGGGGTGGGGGCGAACCCTCCCACCCCCTATTTCCTGGGAATCCTTATTAGGGATTTCCATTTAAAATCAATCTATGAACTCACCACACAAATATGACATACTCATCAATGGGGGGACCATCGTTACCATGGACGCCAAGCGCCGCGTCATCGAGAATGGCACGCTGGCCATTTCTGGGAACACGATCCAAGATATTTTTTCGGCGGATGATGTTCCTGAAGATATTTCTGCCGCAAAAACGATCAAAGCCGATGGTAAAGTCATCATCCCTGGTCTGATCAACGCGCATAGCCACATCGCCATGACGCTCTTTCGCGGACTGGTCGAAGACTTAGTCTTACAGAAATGGCTGGAAAAAGTTTGGCACTATGAGCTTTCCATGCTCGATGAGCAGAGCGTACGCGCGGGTTCCGAGCTGGCCATAGTAGAAATGATCCGCGGCGGCGTGACCTGCGTCCACGATATGTACTGGCACTATATGGCCGTGATTGAATTGGCCGAAAGTGTAGGATTCCGTTTGATCTCCGGTCCACCGATTACCGGCATTGGTGACCCTGACTTCGACGAGATGATCGGCACCGCGCACCGCGTTTTAGAACAGATCAAAGATTTACAATTCGTCCATTCTATTGTGCAAGCCCAGAGCACTTATACCACCACGCCAGAAATGATGCACAAGGTGTACGAATTCAAACAGGAATATAGTGTCCCCTTCACGACGCACGCCTCAGAGAATCAAGCTGAAATCGATATCGTTCGCGAGCAATATGGGAAAACGCCCATCGACCTGCTAGAGTCCTACAAGCTGCTCGACAGTGGAACTATTCTGGCGCATTGTGTCAAAATGGATGATGATGAAATTGCCTTGCTCAGCGCAACGGGCACGAATGTCGTTCACTGCCCTGAGAGCAACCTGAAATTGGGTTCAGGCATAGCCAGGATTGCAGATATGATCGAAGCGGGTGTTAACGTCTGCATTGGCACCGATGGCGCTACATCGAATAACGATCTAGACCTGCTGGGCGAGGTCAGGACTGCGGCCTTATTACAAAAAGGTGCTAATGAAAATCCCGAACTGCTCACCACTATGCAGGCCATGGAAATGGCGACTATCAATGGCGCCACGGCCTACGGGCTTAATGAAACCCTCGGGTCGCTAGAACCAGGCAAACGCGCAGACCTGGCGATCATCGATTTCGACAAGAGCCATCTGACACCCTGCCATGACATCTATGCTCACCTGGTCTATGCGGTGGACAAAGCGGATGTAGATACCGTGCTGATCGACGGGGTCATCCACCTGGAGAAAGGGGAAATGATCACCCTGGATGAAGAAGCCATCAAAGCAGAAGTACACGCCATCGGAGGGAAATTCAAATGAACAAGAATCCACACAATCTGGGAATGGGCTCCCTGGTAACTCAATTTACAGAAAAAGACAATCCAAGTCAGGCCCACCTCGCGCCTATCTACCAGACCTCGACATTCGTTTTCCCCGATGTGCAAACCGGGGCCGATATCTTCGCCGGCGAAAACCCTGGATTCAGCTACACTCGTGGAGACAACCCGAATGCGCGCCAACTTGCCCGAAAACTGGCTGCCCTGGAAGGGATTGATTTATTAAAAGCCAACCCTGAGGCTGACGTTGATGAAGTGGTCAAGGGGCGGATGTACGCTTCGGGTATGGCGGCCATAACCAGCGCATTGATGGCGCGGGTACGTAAGGGCAGCACCATCCTTACCCAAAAAATGCTCTATGGCAACTCGTATAACTTCATGAAAAAGATCGCGCCTGAGTATGGCATTGACGTGGTTTGGGTCGAAGGAAGCGATATGGATCATTGGAAAGCTGCATTCCATGATCACCCGCAGGCTGCCGTTGTCTATCTAGAGAGCCCAGCCAACCCTGCCATGCAAATCGTCGATATTGCCGCAGTTTCGGATTTGGCCAAAGAGCACGAAGCCTGGACGTTCATCGACAACACCTTCGCGACGCCTTACTGCCAGCGACCTTTCAACCAGGGGGTTGATGTTATTCTGCACTCGACCACCAAGTATCTTGGGGGACACGGCACCATTATTGGCGGCGCAGCGATCTCACGCCATCCCGAATTCTTTCACCCCACCGACGAACGCCTAACCCTGATGTCCAAAGTATTTGGTGGCTGCGCCAGCCCTTTTGATGCCTGGCTGACGAATATTGGTCTCAAGACCTTCGAACTACGCATGGAACGCATTGTCGAAAATGCAGCTGTCGTCGCGAATTGGCTCGATGAACATCCCAAAGTATCGAAGATTTATTATCCCGGTCTAGATAATTTCGAAGGGCATCAGGTGGCGAAAAAGCAAATGTTCAATGGATTTGGGGGAATGCTATCTTTTGAGCTACACGGTGGCTACCAAGCCGGGGTTGATTTGATGCAAAGCCTGGAGCTCATCACTCTGGCAGTCAGCCTGGGGAACGTCGATTCCCTCATCCAGCATCCGGCCAGCATGACTCACGCGTCCATGACCCCCGAAGATCGGTTGGAGTTTGGCATCACCGATTCGCTGATCCGCTTCTCAGTGGGTATTGAGAACGTTGAGGATGTGATCGCAGACCTGGATCAGGCACTAACATTGTTATAGATAAATATTCTGAAAAAGGAGTACAGATGTGGCTACACCACATCTGTACTCCTTTTTCAGGTAACCTTTATTCGATTCGTCATTTTGGAGAAAAGGAATGAATTTTAAATTAACTCGAGAACAACTGCTCGATACAGTACAAAAAGCCACCGAAGTCGACCTCATCCGTATGTCCGCGGGGAATATCAGCACCCGCACCGAAGATGGTCTTGTCGCGATCACTCCAAGCGGTATCAAGTATCACTCTATGCAAGCAGAAGACATATCCATTGTCGATCTGGAAGGGAATCTCATCGAAGGGCCAAAGCCATCTTCAGAGACTCCGATGCACACCGCCATCTATCGCAATTTGCCCGATGTTGGCAGCATTTGCCACACCCACTCTACCTTTGCGATCACTTTCGCGATGCTGGGCGACGAAATCCCGATAGCAAACCTGGAACTGGTGGTTTGTGGCGCGCCGATCCCGGTTGCCCCCTGGGCTTGCCCTGGCACACCCAAGGCGGGGGAGGTCACCGTAGAGATCTTCAAATCTCGCGCTGAACTTAAAGTCATCTTGCTGCGTAAACATGGCCTAGTGGCCATTGGCTCGAATTTAGATCACGCTTTCGATATGGCCTTCAACGCTGAAGTGGGATTCCAGGCCTATCATCAGTCACTCCAACTCGGTACACCGGAGCCAATTACCGAAAATCAATTATCCGAAATTAAAGTCGCCTATAATCTCGGGTGAACTCGGATTGATAAGGTGCACAAAGGTATGGCTATGCGCAGAAACACATCGATGGAAGATTTCGATCAAGTTTATGAGATTTACATGGATGAAACCGTAAACCCATATGTAAACTTCGAAATCATAGGCACGCAAGCGTTCCAGCCCATCTTCGAAGAGATGCTCGGTCAAGGTGGTTTTCAGGTGTATGAGTTTGAAGGCGAAGTGATTTCTGCGCTGGTAGTTAGCCGCTTTACACATCGTCTGAAACACCTTGCTTATATTGGGGCTTTCGGTATCAAAAAATCTCATCAAGACCGAGGGGTCGGCGCAAAAATCATGCAAGAGCTGATCAGTGACCTCCGTGCTGATGGAGTAAAACGTATCGAGTTAAGAGTCGAAGCCGATAACGAGCGGGCGATCTACTTTTACCAGAAATTGGGGTTTAAAGCCGAAGGAAGGCTGATGCGGTATATGAAAAGAAAAAATGATGCCGATTATGTTGACGTGCACCAGATGGCCCTGTTACTCGAATAGAGATTAGAGGTTCAACTTCTTCGCGCAGCACTCCCAAATGGGCGCAGAAAAGCTCACATAATTTTCAAGGCACGAAATTCTGAGGTATGCTGTCAAAGAATCTCAGCCAGCAGAAACGATGACAAAAATTCATCGCTCCCTGAGATTGCTCAGAATGAAAAGAAATAGGAAACAAAGTAAGGAAATATGAAACCACTCAAACCTGTAATTGTCTCTCACCTATTTCCAGAATTATTGGACCATCTGATTGGATTACTGCGTGATCTGGAAATAGCTGATTGGGGTAAACCCACCATTTGTTCACCCTGGTCTGTTAAAGATGTCTGTGCTCATATGCTGGGTGTTGAAATTGGCAACCTGTCTTGGAGAAGAGATAAGTTCTCTGGCTTCGAGGAAATTGAATCCTTCGAGAGCATTGTGCAACTCGTCAATGATCACAATGCGCGCTGGGTAAAAAGCGCTCGCAATATGAGTCCCCAATTATTAATTGACTTGATTAAATTCACCGGAGAACAGGGGAACCTACACTTTCAAGCCATGGATCCTAATGAACTTAGTGTTCCCGTGGATTGGGTTGGCCCTGATCCAGCCCCGAACTGGCTCGATATTGCTCGAGAGTATACAGAGCGTTGGCACCATCAGCAGCATATCCGTGACGCAGTAGGAAAACCAGGCCTGAAGGATGCCCGCTTCCTTGCCCCAATCTTGGATACTTTCATCTTAGGTGTACCGCGCACGTTTGAGAGTATCAGACCTAAGGAAGAGCAAGCCATTCAGATCAGCACCACTGGATCGGTTATCAAGAATTGGGTCTTATCTGCTCAGACTGGCGGCTGGAAGCTTTTTGAGGGTCTTTCAGAGAATGTTCAGGCCAACATAGCCATACCTGATGATGTTGCCTGGAGGGTCTTTACCAAAGGCATTCCCCTAGAAGAAGCCCGAGATAAGGTACACTTTTCGGGAAACTTGGAGCTGGGCACAAAGGTGTTGGATACGATTTCAATCATCGGCTGATGGAGTCTTAAAGGGATTAAAAAATAAGGGTGTCGGCAACAAACTGCCGACACCCTTATTTTTTTAAATCTTTGGCAATTATTGGTCTGCAAGTTTTGAGTCAATCACGGCCTGAAATTCTTCTGCGGGGCGATTGCCAACCAACAACTGGCCGTTGATCACGAAGCTGGGGGTGGAGTTGATGCCTGCTTGAACGGCATCGAGTTGATCCTGTTGAATTTGCTCTTGATACTTATCGCTATCTACACAAGCGTTAAACTCGTCTAAATCCAGAGATAGTTCTTCTGCAAAGGATTGCATATAGCGATCCACGGGCGCATTTTGGCTGGAATAGAGCGCGATCTGATTAGCATAGATCAGGTCGTGATATTCCCAATACTTACCTTGATCACCAGCGCAGTAGGCGGCCTCTGTGAGAAGTGGCGATGTCGATTGGCTTAACATACTGCCAACCGATCGAGAAATGAAATACACTTGGCCATTTGCTACGTACGTGTTGGCAATCAACTCGCCGGTGCTGGTCGAGAAATTACCACAATGACCGCAACCAAAATCAGAGAACTCTTCGATTACCACGGGAGCGTTTGGGTCACCCATGGCATTGCCGGAAACATTCGGCCGAGATATAAGCTCGGGGACTGTGATCTCTCCCAGAGGAGTGAGCGATCGTTGCAGGGTAGGCAACATCAACATGGCCGCAAGGATCAAGGCAACCCCACTGACAATCAGGATGGTTGTTAAACGCTGTTGTTTCTTACGCTTGCGACGTCTTTCTGCGATGGCTTGTCGAGTTTGCATGGAGTGCTCCTTCAGCAAAATAATTTCTAGAATAACGCCCCAAATTTTGCCATAGCAACTTGGGGTTGTCCAGCCGGGAGGGTTGATTGAAGGAACTCTCTAAGCTATTTCTCATTTAGGTCATCAATGACCGCAAAATCGACAGATCCAATATTCCAAATTCAACCGCTAGATAAACGATTCCTAAACCAAGCGCATTTGTGCTCATATGCATGATCACTGCCGGCCAGATCGAGCCGCTCAGGTAGTATAAAAAGGCAAAGATTAGACCCAAGATAAAAATTGGCACGATCGCTGTGGGCTGGAAATGGATCAAAGAGAAAAGGGCCGCACTGATCACGGCCGAAACCTTCCAACCGTAACGTCTTTGCAAACCAGCGAAGATAAACCCTCTAAAGATAACCTCCTCGACAAAAGGAGCAACCAGCGCGCCTCCCACTAAAACGAGCGCTGGTGAGGCTGTCTCGGTAAACAATGGAGCGAAGTCGGGCTGAACTTGCAGCCCAAATCGACCCAGTAACAAGCCATAACCCAAATTGAATATCCAAGAGAATATCATCAATCCACACCCAATCGCGACTCCCGTGGCTGTAAAGCTGCGCAACCCCAGGTCTCGCCAGGATGCGCGATATTTTCGAATCCCAATAAACCAGATGGGAATCAGGAAGATCAATTCCCCCAGGATCAAAAATGCGCCTACATCCATCTCTGGCAGTATGATCGTCACGAACATCAGAAAAATGATCATCACAAATAATGAGATGACGCCTATCCAGGTGTCTCTTGCTGACCAGGGAACCGTGTATGTCGTTTGTTTTATTGAATCCAATTTTATTTCTCTCTGTTTTATCCCGTGTAGACGTTGAGTACACTGTAAACTAAGTATCAAAACTTTTTGTTTTTTTGAGCTATGGCCGGTCTCCTGACCGTGCCGGAGTGACTCGGTCGGGAGACCGGTCACAGCAAAATATGCACATATTTAGTTTACGGTGTATTTAGCGAATTTTCGCCGCAAGCGCCAAACTTTGGTATAGGGCCCCTCCCTCAGTTTGGTAACGCGGTACCCTTGACCTTTGAGAACATGGGAAAAATAATTTCTATCGAAAGCCTCGGTGACGTCGATTCGGGATAGGGCAAATCGATCATCATGCGAGGCGCTGAAGGCATTTTTTACAGCGCAGGCTGATGCGTACCCGGCCTCTCTAACCAAATTACGGGTTATTTTTGAGAAATACCCATGGGGATAGGCAAAACTTTGAACAGGCCTACCAAGCTTATCTTCCAGGATGCGTTTTGAGTATGAGATCTCCCACTGTGCGCCTGCTTTCGAGAGGATATCGAGTTCAGGATGGGTATGGCTGTGGGATCCACATTCGATCCCATATTGATTCAGTTCGTTGATCTGATCCCAGGTCAACATTCTCCGGTTGCCCTCATACAGCGAAGAGAGCCATTCACTCGAGCGATCCACATAACCGGTAGTGATATAGAGCGTTGCAGGAAACTCATACTTCTGTAGTAGCGGAAACGCGTTCTGGTAGAAATCAGCAAACCCATCATCGAATGTCAGCACTACAGGAGAATGCGGCAAAGTATTTACCCCATCGAATGCAGACAAAAGTTCTGATACTGTCATGGGAGTGCAATCGTTCTCTCGCAAAACCTCCATATGCTCTTCGAATTTCTGTGGAGCCAGTGACCATTGCCTGAACTTCGGAGAGGCATTCTTGGAAATGGAATGGTAAAGCAGAATGGGTATGGGATTAGATTTTGACATTGAGAGATCGCTTGAGTTTTTTTGTTTTCAACCTGCACAAAATGTAGGCGATTGGTCCAACGAGCATCCCTTTTCGTTCGAGCGAGAGCAGTTCCTGTGGGAAACAGGGCTTGGTTTTTGCCTCGTTCAGTGAAGGAGAAATAAAAACATGGTATATACCTGTCGGGATCATGAGCAAAAAGCGTGGGATCAATCCGGGTTGCTCGATCAGGATTTTGGTCAAATAAGCGGTGAGCCCGACGCCGAATCCAAAGGCCTGGTTTCGAAGCCGTTGGTAGCTTTGTGAGTGTGCATGATAAACGATTGCGCTGGGTTGGTAGACGAGTTGGTAGCCGTTGCGGATGACCTCATAGAATGCGGCCAGATCATCACCTCCTCGGGCAGTAGTCCCCGCGCCCAGAGCCGGGTCGAATCCATCGCATTCCAACAAATATGCAGTCTGAAAGGCCATATTGGCTCCCGATCCAAAGATTCCGGCTGAAAAGGGAAATAATGAATGTTCGAGACGATTTGTTTCCAAGTCGAATATGCGCTGTGTGGTGCCTTTGTTGAACCTCCCAAACTCCTCGAGAAAGCCTTGTGTCTCAGTGTCTAATTCCGCAGGTAGGATCATTCCGGTGACACAAGCGACATTATCTGAAGCCGAAAACCCCAGGACAAGTTGGGATAGCCAGTGGCGATCAACGAGCACATCGTCGTCTGCGAAAGCGACGATCGTACCTTTAGCCTGCCGAAGTCCGCAATTATGCGCAACCCCCAGACCTGGACATGATTCGCGAACATATTGGACACTTACAGATTCTCGTTGGATAGCATCGACCACCTCTCGGGTTGAGGAAGTCGCGGGGGCGTTATCGACAACGATGATTTCGTAATTTGGATAATCGGAGGCGAATAGCGAATTCAAGCAGGCGCGCAGCCGGTTTGGGCGATCTCTTGTGGCGATGATGATGCTTGCAAGTGGTGGATTGGCTAGCAAGGATTGCCTGGCCCGAAGACATTTTGGAGACGCTAATTGTGGAATTGCCTTATCTCGGTTGAGTGAAGCTACTTTCGTTTCGTGCCAGCCATCCTGGAGTAAATGATTGCTGATTTCATCCTCGAGGTGGGCCCAGAAAATTTGCATCTGCTCTGCAGCAGTGAGACCCTCTGCCCCCAAGTTGAACTCGACTTGACCCAGTGGGTGCGAATGCAGTCGAATGAGAGCAAGTGCTCGAGGATAGATCTGTGCAGTCTCTGCGCTTATGGGTGCCATTTCTGAGATCGGTCCTCCTATCTCGATATCTAGCAATAGCACGGGAAAATTGGCTGAAAACTGAGTCATTTCTATAGACGGCGGTTTATTGACTGACATGTTCGCCATCCTTTTTACTTTTGGCAACATCCCACCGGCTGCGGAGATATGCGAATGGACCTAAAAGCATCCCCATTCGTTCGAGCGAAGTTAGTTCACGAGGAAAGTTGATTGGTTTATGCTCGTTTTTGGATGATTGGGAGCTAAATATGTGGAACAAACCGGAGGGGGACTTTCGGAGGAAGGTGAATATCAAGCTGGGTTGTTCGATCAGAATTTTGGTTAGGTATGCGGTTAAGCCAACGCCGTAATCGAATACTTGTTTTCGAAACTGTTGGTAATCCTGTCGGTGCGAATGGTACACAAGGGCGCCGGGCTCGTAGATCAATTGGTTTCCTGACCGAATGACCTGGTAGAACATTGCCAGATCTTCGCCACCTCTTGAAGCGCTGCCAATTCCAAGAGCAGGGTCGAATCCGCCGCAGTCGAGCAGAAACGATCTCTTGAAAGCCATATTTGCGCCTGTGCCGAATGTTCCTGCGGCAAATGGGAAAAGCGGATGTTCGATTCTATTTTGGCCGAGGTCAAACACTCGGCGCTTAAATCCTTTGTTGAAGCGTCCAAACCACTCGAACCACACATGCGTGTCCGTATCCAATTTAGCTGGGATGACCATCCCCGTTACACAAGCAACATTTTCGGAGATGCCAAACCCCAGGACGAGCCGGCTCAACCAGAGCGGATCTACGGTTACATCATCATCAACAAATGCAATGTAGGTACCTCTTGCCATTTGAAGCCCACAATTACGCGCATTAGCCAACCCTGGTCGTGGTTCGAGCACATAACGGATATGGGGGAATTGAGTTTGGAGTTCTCTGCTCAGGTCGTGTGTTGCCGAAGATTTGGGCGCGTTATCTACGATGATGATCTCAAATTTTGGATACTCCAGTTGGGTGATCGCTTGCAAACATGATGCCAGTTTGTTTGGTCTGTCTCTTGTGGCGATGATGATGCTGACGAAATGTGGATTTTCAACCAAGTTTTTCTCAGCTTGGAGACATCGTGGGGATGATTTGTGCGGGATAGGTTGCCCTTTTAGCGCATCGATTTCATCGATGGTCCAGCCATCTTGCAATAAATGGGCGCTGATCTCATCATGGAGGGCAGCCCAAATTTGCTTAATTTGATTCGCTCCGGTGAGGTTGTCTTCAGCTAGGTTGAGTTCCACCATTCCCAGAGGGTGTGTGTGCAGTCTGACAAGCGCCAGTCCTCGCTGATATTTTTGTGCAATTTCGGAATCAATCGAGGAGAAATCGGAGGGCGATTTTCCGACATCAATATCGAGTAGATATGCTCGCTGAGATTTCGAGGGAGTGCTCATAATTGTGGATTGGCTTATAGATTTACAGAGCCCTTTTTGATCTGGCCCAGCACAATACGCTTTCTGTTGACGCATCCTATCAGATACCCTGTAGTGGTGAACGCCAATCCAATACATATGACGCCCGCCCTAGCCAATCCCCACGCATCAAAGCGCAAAAGGGAATCAGCAAACCCACGCGCTACACCCCTGGGCAAGGTTCGCACGGTGTATGCCCGTTCGGAAGCCAAACCCGCGTTTGTCCCCACAGATTGCGCAACTTGGGCCTTTGAAAGCCCCTCCGCATAGCATCTTGATAAAAAGTATTGAAATGTCGTCCGGGTTGTAGGCACGCTGTGATGCACCGTGGCAACCGGCTCATACATATATCTACCAGATGGATGAAGGCTCGTGGCTCGAATGCAAAGTTCGGTTTCTTCGCAACCAGAGGGGTAAGATCCAATCCGGCCAATATTGCTTTGAAACATGCCGGTTTTCTCGAATACACTCCGCCGAAAGGACATATTGCAGCCGATAAGATTTCTCACTTCGGTCGCAGTTTCCGGCATTCCACGATATGTGCACCCCACAACCCAGAGAAACTCTTCAGGGAACCATGGAGGTGGACCCGTTTCCCAGACTGGAATGATTGCGCCGCCAACCCCTAACGTATTTGAGTCGGCATATCCCTCCAGGAGGCGGGCGAGCCAATCACGATCAGCTGTGGCATCTTCATCGATAAATGCGATGAATTCTCCTCTCGCAACCTTTATTCCACTGTTCCGAGCACCGGATAACCCGCGCGATTCTGTGTTTTTAATCACCTTAACAGATGGAAAATATGCTTGAGCCAGGGACAAGAGCTTGGGATTATGATCGATTACGAGGATAATCTCTTCAGGTGGAAGGCTTTGCAGCATCACCGATTCGATAGAGTTGATTAGTGCTTCCCACCTCTTTTTTGTGTAGGCGCAAATGACAATCGAAAACACAACAGCACACTCATTCCTCGAGAGAGTCGCTAACGGTAGGGGAACGAGATGTTAATATGCTCTTCCAGTCGAGATCTTCGAAACGTTCTCTGAAAATTGTTTTCAGCACCCGCCAGCCGTCTGGAATTGGTTTCAAATAGCCTTCTCCGTGAACTCTTTTTGCTTCGAAACTTGGCACTTCGGTGACGTTCAATCGGGATTTAAGGGCACGGACATTCATCTGAGTTTCGATTTCAAATCCGTGCGCATCAAGACTAAGAAAAGGGAGAATTCTCTTCCAAAACGCATTGTAACCATAGCATAAGTCAGTATATTTGCAGCCAAATAATATCCATATCAATAGTAGGAATCCCTCGTTCCCAAAACGACGGAACAAGGACATGTCGGTTGTCCCCCCTCCCGGAAGAAATCTCGAACCTTTCGCATAGTCAGCACCTGCTAACAAAGTCTCGACGAAAACCTCAATTTCGTCAGGATTCGTCGAACCATCTGCATCGAGCATGACAATAATTTCGCCGGTCGCACTGCTGAAACCTGTTAACAGTGCAGCTCCCTTTCCTTGTCCTTCCTGTTGAACAATTCGAAGATCAGGGAGAATTTCTCTGGCAATTTCTGGGGTTCCATCCGTTGAATTTCCGTCTACCAGGATGACCTCATGCACCCAGCCAGGGATCTTTGGCAACACATGCGGAAGGTTTTTGGCCTCGTTAAGTGTTGGTATAACGATGCTCACCTTCGTTTGGTCTGAGATTTGATCAGGTTGCTGCCTATCCGGTAGATTTTGATGATGAATTTTCCTAGTTCTACCGTTTTTTGTGGTTTGAGAAAAATGAGGCAAAATTGACTG
>CAYTKR010000101.1:0-19314 GCA_964438295.1 uncultured Anaerolineales bacterium | reverse complement strand
CTGGATGGCCAGCTTCCTCGAGGGTATTTAATTCAGCAGAATGAGTCCAGTCACCACCAATGTTGATATTGACGAAGACACGGTCAGTGCCATAGCGATCTGGCACCCCTAGGGCTTCGCCAACGATGGGGAGAATCCCCATGCCTTCTTTTCCCGTACTCTCAGCAATGAGTTGCTCGACCCAACTTGTGAAATCGGCAATCGCGGGAGATGCCACAAGCGTGACTTTGTCTTTTCTGTTTCTTGCTAGTTGACCAAGGATGGTTCCTAAAACCGCACCAGGATTCTCGGAGATCGGAATCTGCGGCCCGCATCGATCGGCCATCGCCTGGGCGCCCTGCAAAAGTTTGGGGACATCGATCCCGATCAGGGCTGCAGGAAGCAACCCAAAGAACGACAGCGCTGAATAGCGCCCGCCGAGATTGGGGTCGTTGAGAAATATCTCTCTGAAGTTGTAGCGTTCTCCCAGATCGACAAGTTTGCTGCCTGGGTCAGTGATAGCGATAAAATACGATCCCGCTTCTGACACACCCACAATATTTTCAATTTGGTTATAGAAATATTTGAAAAAGGACAGGGTTTCCACCGTTCCGCCCGACTTCGTGGCCACGATGAAAATGGTTTTTGAGAGATCAAGCCTTGTCTCAGCAGCAAAAACCGCGCCGGGATCGGTGCTATCCAACACAGATAGATTCAAGCCTTCTACATCCTTGAAAGTGTGACTGAAAACCTCGGGGGCCAAGCTTGATCCGCCCATCCCCAGCAACAATATGTCACTGAATCCCTCTTGGAGAAGGTCTCGGCGTAGATTATTCATTCGAGAAGATTGGTTTTTCATTTCAGTGATGATATGCAGCCAACCAAGACGATCGGCGATCTCCTTTGGGTCAGGTTTCCAGACCGAATGATCATGCTGCCAAACGCGAGCGACAATTTCATTCTTTGTCAGATCTGAGAGCCCCGTCTCGATTTCAGGGTGTTGAGTAAGTTGCATTTGAAGTGATTTTTGCATGCTACCTCATTTTGTGCATCACACACTTAGATTGCCAGACTGAAATGTTTCTTACATGTGTATCACATGCGAAGTTGGAATAACTCTTTTAAAGCGCCTTCGGACTCATACCCGTAGGACGCAGCGAGCAGCTCTACCGGGTGAATGCTGGGTGTGCCTGTGCCATGGGTGATCTGCCAGCGGCATGTCTCGCTGTCGCAGACCGCCACCGGTCCACCGACATCAAGAATGAAATCGAAGAGCGGTTGTCCGACGGCCATGCTAATGTCGTATTTCTCCTTTTTGTAGCCGTACGTCCCCGCGATGCCGCAGCAGTCGGCATGGCCCTCGATGATTTCTAACTCTGGGATCAATTGCATGATCTCAAGAGCTGGGCTTCCGATGCGGTGGGCACGGTATTGGCAGGGTTGGTGGTACGCCAGTCTCAGTGGGATTGGGTGCATTGAGTCGATATTCAATTCGCCTGCGACCAGGAGTTGCAGCAAGAATTCGTTGAAATCGTAGGTGTTTTCGGCTACGAGGCGAGAATTTGCATCGTGCATATCAAGCAGTTCGGGAGCTTCTTCTTTGAGCGTCAATGTGCAGCTTGTCGATGTACCTACAATGGGGATGCCCTCTCGCGCATAGGGAACCAGGTTGCGAACGTTGTTCTCATGGAAACGCCGGGCTGCGGCGAATTCACCATTCGATAACAGAGGCAAGCCGCAGCAATTTTGCGGCGGGATGATCACTTCGAAACCGTTTGCTTCCAGGATGTGGATGGCAGCTCGCCCCACGCGCGGTTCGTAGTACTCAGTCGCACAGCCATGGAAGAAGACAACCTTTTTTAGAGACCCTAAAGGTTTCCGAAAATCTTTAGGGTCATGATATTGTTTCCACCAACGCGAAAACCTTTGCCGCGCAAAGGGTGGAAAATAAGCATCTTTGGCGATGCCTAAGGTTGCTTCGGTGATGCCACGAATCAGGGGGTTGCTCAACAAAATATTCGATAGGGGCGCAATGGGCTGGGCGAGATTGCCCAGTAATTCCGTTCGGGCGATCATGTTGTTGCGCAATCTCTGGACCCATGGAACTTTTCCCTGAGAAACGATATCGTGGCGGGCGCGAGCGTTCATTTCAGCGATCTTGACCCCATTGGGGCAGGCCATGTTACAAACCCGGCAGCCGCTGCAATAATCTACCGAATAATCTGGCGTAAGTTGCGTAGATTGGCGGAATCGTGAAGCTTGCGGTCCAGCGTATTTCGGTCCGGGGAAATGGTCCTCCACTGCGGCTACGGGACAAGCAGAGACGCAGATGTTGCACTTGATGCACTGATCCAGGCTGAGTTCGGGGATCAAGAGCTGGGGATGCTGATTAGATGTCATTGGCCAGCCTCCCACATGCCGGCCAAAAATCCGCTTGCCAGTGCGACTCCTTCCAGAGACCGCTCCCGGACGAGATCACTACTTCCCAAGGAAGCCCCGATCACAGCAAGATTTTCATAAATAATCTTGTCATTTTGATCGATGGGTCTGAATTCTTCGTTGACCCGAATGCCTGCATTGAAGAGGGGCTGGCCTCCTTCTGGGAAGAAGCTCTGTTGGAACCACTCACCTTGATGTGGAATCTCGAAAAGTGAAAGATCGAAGACCGCTTCTTGCGCATAGCCATTATGGAGTACTTTGAATCCGTCTCCGAGGAAGCCGCCCGTGGCCAGAATGAATTGTTGGGCTCTGTGGGGGGTACGGCGTGAAGCAGCTTCCGTCCAGATCGCTGTGATTGTTGAGCTCTCTGTATCCGGTTTCGCATTAAATGCGAGAACTTCCATGCCATATTCAACGCGCCCTCCCGCTCTTTGGATCTCACCTACAAAGAGGTTATGCAGCCTGATTCCAGGAATTGATGGAGGCAGCCCGGGCATTTCAAATACTTTTCGCCCCAGGCGAGATTCCAAATCCCTTAGCACTTCGAGAGAGTTGTTCAAGCCAAGGACAGCTGGCAGTCCAATACGGGCTTGATCGCGTAGTTTGGGCTTAATGGCTTCAGCGACCTCAGCGCGGAAATCCTCCTGATTGAATAATCGCGCCAGGGTCATCGTATCCACCCGATGACGTGATCGCAGGCTGGGGAGATCGATGTTCACAGCACTTGCGATGAATCCCTGAGCCTCCAGGTTGGCAGCCGCGTAGTGGGGGTAGAAATCATGATAGCCATCGAAACCGACCAGCAACATGGGCTCTTCAATCCTCAGATCGCCTGAGATCATTGTTTCAGGGGCCAAACAAGTTGGCCTGACAGCACCGACTGCGGTGGGCAGCAGCCAGTTCTGCTCCAATGAACCTCTTAATGGGTATCCCGATTTCTGGCATAGCTTTTGGAAATCTGCCAAAGCCTGGGCAAGACTCTCAACTCCAAGCCGTGCATAGGGGTGTGCAGGGTTTTCCATGACCAATTCTTGGATTCCAGCGAGTGGATTTGGAAGAGGTTTGCGAGTGTCAATGGGGTGATAGCCGAGCACGTCGATGCAGCCCGAGGCCCAGTGTGTAGCCCCCCAACCTTTGGTAACCACTTTCGTTGGGATGCCTCCTCGAGAAGCCTGCCAGGCCGCGGTGAGGCCCGCCAGACCAGCGCCGATGATGATTGTGCCCTCACCCTTACCCCTTGCCCTGTCGGGTGCCCCCTTTCCCTTCTCTTGAATTTGGGAAGGGGGCAGGGGTGAGGGATAAGTAGGGGTGAGGGTATAGGATTGCGCGGCGAGTCTCGAAGCCTTGGGTCCAGGCAGGTGGTCAACGTTTAGCACGTTAATATAGATGAGTTCATTCATGCGTTCCTGGTGTAGCTGTTTACCCCACAGAACTGGCAGCAAGCCCTTCCAGCGCTCTTCCAGGAAATCGCGCAGGGAGACATTGGTATCTTCTACCCCCCATTGATCTCGGTTTACTGCTTGCTGATGCAAAATACCGGTGGCTCGCAAGGTGCAGAAGCCTCCCTGGCAAGGCCCCATTCCCAGGCGGACATCACGCCGGATGTCATCGAGGATTTTCGCATCTTCTTCAATGATGGCCCGGGTGATATCTGCCTTTGTGGCCAATTCACACTCGCAAATCAGTTGGCCATAAGATTCTTCTTGTTCAATATGGGCGAGTCGTTCCCCTAGGAAATGGTGTTTACTGACCGCCGACTGTTGACCGCTTACTTCGCCTGGTAATTCTTCCAAATGTGTCCTGCATACCCGTTCCGTTCCAAATTTCTCGCAGACCAGATCAACCGTCGCTTCTGCCATCTTGCGATAGGTGGTCCATTTCCCGCTGGTGATGGTGACCAGGCCAGCAACGCCATCGCGCTCTTCATGGTCTAGAAGCACAAAGGAGCGAGTGATATCGCGCGAGTCTGATGCTTTGGTTTCCTGGTAGAGGGGGCGGACACCCGCCCAGGCACGCAGCATACGCATTTCTTTGAAGCCAGGGATGATCTTCTCCCCTTCATCGAGCATGAGCTGCACTTCCCAGGGCTCAATACCGAAAGAATCGGGGTCTGGGACTTGCTCATCGGTGGTGCCCATGACGGCTACTGTATGGGCAGGAACGAGGATATCTCCATCGGAGGGCATTTTACAGCGGTTGATGACGGTATTGACAACGCGCTGACTAACAGCGATCATGGTTCCTTTCCCTGGCCGGATGGCAATCTCTACGCCAGCGGTCGCGCCGATTTTTCCAACCCAGGCACCGGCTGCGTTGATCACCAGATCGGCATGGATGGTAATGTGTTGATCGTTGACTACGTCGTGGCAGAGAGCGCCTATGACAGCGGACGACGGACCGCAGGCTGTGGTCAATAGCTCTGTGACTTCATGGTAATTCAAAACCGTCGCGCCGTATTCTTTGGCCGATGCCACATTGGCGTGGGCTGCGGCGAAGGCATCTGCGGCGCCATCGGGAACGTGGAAACAGCGGCTTATCTTTGGGTTGAGTAAAGGCTCCTCGTTGAGCATTTGTGCTATGGGTACTTCCTCGACAGGAATCCCTGCAGCCCGGCAACCAGCTATAAAGGAGTCTGCATAGCCTGGTTCATCCCAAGAAGTTTCCACGAAAAAGCCGCCTACATCTTCGATGCAGCGAGGCATAATTTTCCTTAGGATGCGGTTTTCTTCGATGCATTCCTGGGCCGCCTCGGCGTCCTTAACGACGTACCGCCCTCCACTGTGTAACAATCCATGGAAACGGCCTGTGGTGCCGTGAGTGAGATCTCGAGATTCTACGAGAATCGTGTCAAAACCGCGCATGGCTGCGTCGCGCAAAATCCCGGTGCCGGTGGCACCGCCACCGATGACGAGAACTTCAGTTTCTATGATTTTATTGTTCATCCAATCTCTATGCGGAATCTGTCCATTCAGCTACTTGGTTGCGCCCCCTTTGTTTGGCAATATATAGGGCCGTATCGGCGCGGTCGAGTAATGTTTCGATATCGGCGAAATCTTTGGTTTGGCCCGCAACACCCAAACTGGCTGTGATTGAGACCGACCCTTTTTCTGTTTCGATGTTGGTATTGTTGATCAGATCGCACACACGCTGGGCGACAATTTTTGCTGACATGTTTTCGTGGGATTCTGCGATGTCATCACTCTTTGGCAAGAGCATACCCGGAGTTTCGGGAAGTAGGATGACGAACTCTTCGCCTCCGTAACGGCCCACGAAATCGGACTCTCGAAGATGATCTTGAATACTCAAAGCAATAGTTCGAAGGACCTGGTCACCAATCAAGTGACCATAGGTATCGTTCACTCTCTTGAAGTGGTCGATATCCATCAGAATGATCGAAAGGGGTCGTTGATAGCGGAGCGACCGCTGATATTCTTGTTCCGCCAAAACCATGAAATGACGTCGATTGTAGATCCCCGTTAACGGGTCAATGATCGAGAGGCGATAAGCTTCTTCGAATAGATAGGCGTTGTCCAACGCAATCGCTACCTGAACGGCGAAAGCCGATGCGAGCCGGGCGTGTTCTGTGGTAAAGCGATCAGGTTGGTGGCTATCTAGAGCGACCATACCAATAGTCCGGTCTTGCACAATCAAAGGCACACCCATCCAGCCTCGGATCTGATTATGTGGAGGATGTTTGAACGCTTCATATGCTTTGGGTGCATCTTTGATGATATGGGGTTTTCGAGATTCTAGGACAATTCGATTGGGATTTTCATCCGAGAGTGTGAAGCGCACTCCCTGGAGATCATCATCAAAGCCGTTTTGGCCAACAATTTCTAGCTCAGTTTCTCTAAGAAGCTGCACGCTGGCACTGTCATACGGGACGACTTTGTGAAGTTGCTCGAGAATCACATCGATGGCTTCGTCGAGTTTCAGCGTGGCTGCTACCGCCGTGCCTGCCTGGCGCAAGGTTTCAGCTTCGGTGGCACGTTGTCGGGCTGTCTCTAATAAACGCGCCTTGAGCACAGCCAAGCTTACCTGCTGACTGGCCTGTTCGCCTAGGCTCACTTCCTCCTGGGTGAAGCTGTGATGTTCAGAGAACGCAATTAGAGCTGCCCCCAATTTCTGGTCATTTGCAATCAAAGGTAATCCCAGAATCGATTTCGTAGGGAATAAGGCTGCGTGTTTAGGATGGATGTGAGGTGTGTCAAATACATCTTCGATGACGATTGGACGTTCTTGCTCGAGAACGGCCCGCGTGACTGTGGGATCATCCCGATCTGGTTTGGTTTCTTTGTAATCTCTCGATAGTGCGCCATATGCGGCCATCGGAATGGTTTCTTTTCTAATTGGATCCCACAAGGTGATAAAGCAACCATCTGCATGGAAGAGCTCTCCCAATCGATCAGCCAAAATTTGAAGCGTAATATCTAATTCGACGGTTTGTATGGCAGCATGGGTGATATCGTTGAGGAGTTTCTGCTGACGGGCATACTCTAGTAGCTCCTCCTGTGCTTGAGATTTTTCAGTATTATCACGCACAATGGCCAATGTTGCGGGTCTGTCATCGAATTCCATCAAACCAATATTGAATTCGACAGGTACCAATCTGCCTGATGCGTGCAGTACCTCAGATTCATATCGAAAGGGTTCAGAGTCCCCTGATATCCTGCGGTTGTACCTTTCTTGAACTGCTTCAGCATGACTGGGGGCTATGTACTGAATGAACGGTTCTCCTATAATGTTTTCTATATCGTATCCTAGCATACTTGCAAGCTGAGGATTGCAATACTTTATGAGATTATCTTGAAGAATCACGATGCCATCATTCGCTTTCTCAGTGACATTGCGATAGAGTTCTTCACTGGCCTGCAAAGCAGCTTCCAATTCTCGTTGATCGGTGATATCTCGAAGGATAAGTAACCAACCTTGGATGGTTTCATTTTGAGTCAATGGCGATATTCGAGCATCATACCAGCGACCGTCTTTATCTTGGATGACCTTTAATTCCGAGGGGGAGGCCTCTCTATCTTGAAAAAGAGATTCGAGATAGGGCCACTTCGCTAATACCTGATGAGCAGGTTTACCAATTATTTCTTGATCAGAGGCAAGGAGCACTTTGGCTGCCGGGTTGAGATGACCAATGAGAAATTGACGATCTATGTAGATTACGACTTCCGTAAGCAGATCGACTAGTTTTTCTCGCGCTATTGGTGTGTAATCGAATAATTGGTGGCGATACATGCTCCAGGCGATGAAGATGCCCATCAATAGAAAAGTGACCGAAGTTAATCCGAATCCTGAGAATGGGTTTTTATTGGTGATAGTTAATAAGTTTCCGATCCAAGGCAGGGAGGCCGCAATCGTGATAGCGCCAACCTGACGGCGATATAAATTCGAAAGGCGTTGTGCAACCCAAACCATATTCCATGATGCTATCAGGATCAGGGCGTAATCGTAGACCGCCCCAATCCAAAAGGCTGGTCCATATCTGTAGACCAAGAGGCTGGGATTTGTAGGTGATGGTGCAAAGTCTGTCCAAACCAGGTTATGGGATCCGTTGGTAACTGCCAGGCCAATGATGATAAGTGGAACCAGCCAAAGCAAGAAAATTCGGGGGATGGTCAGCCATTCTGTTTTTTGGTTGTACTTCAGGGCCAGGATCAGGAATAGGGGTGGGATGCTGTGTATCCCAATGTAGGCGATTTGGGACCAAAGGATTTTTGTCCGAATATTTAAGGCAGCAAATTCTAGAGCATTGGCGAAAGCCCATTCGGCTACAGCCAGCATGAGCAGGGCCAGAATCAAACTACCAGGCGTATTTCTGCGTTTCCAGGCAACGAAGCTGACTGCCCCTGCAATACAAGCTGTGATGAGCAGTATGATCGAAAATCCGTTAATCTGCCAGGCTGCCATTTGCTATTTTTGGTTTTCCAGGATCTGACGTGATGATGTGGATATCATAATCTTCTACTGAATTAATCCAGTATTAAACCGCGAATTGATATAATCTTCCAGGCTCATTGAGTAGTACAATTGCTGCGATCATAGATTTGAAGGAGTTGAGCCATTGGCAGACAAAAACCTTGATAGAGTATTCCTTGATCAACGTATTTCTACTGTTGCACAGAGTATGCCGGATGAGTTACGCAGTGCTGATATTTTTGCACTGATCAAGTTGAGTGTGGTCGAAGACTTGTGCCGTGATATTGAAAACGAGGTTTCGGTTGATAGGCTGTCAGATGGTGATGTTACCAGCCAGGCTACCTTAAAGCCCGATAGTATTCTCGATGGCAAAATATCTGCCAAGGCAAATGGAATATTGGCAGGATTGCCCCTGGTTGAACTGCTTTTTAAGCTAATTGACCCTAACACCTCGTTTAGAATCCATAAGGCGGAAGGATCGCCAGTCGAGCAGGGCGACCTGCTGGTTTCTGTATCTGGTTCTGGTCCATCCTTGTTAGCAGCTGAACGCATGGCGCTGAATTTTTTGGGGCGTATCTCTGGAGTGGCTACGTTGACTCGAAGATATGTAGATGCGGTCGCTGGAACTAGGGCAATGATCCTTGATACACGAAAAACTGCCCCTGGCTGGCGGAGGTTAGACAAATATGCAGTGCGTATGGGTGGCGGCCAGAACCACCGTCAGGGTTTGTACGATATGGTGTTGATCAAGGACAACCATATCGACGGCGCAGGTGGGATCACTCCCGCGGTTGAAAGTGTGCGCCAAAAATATGGTCGTGAATACCTCATTGAAGTCGAAGTGAAAGATCTGGCTGAATTGTCAGAAGCTTTAGTCCTCGATATTGATCGCATCATGCTTGACAATATGTCCGTTGAATCGATGCGAAAAGCCGTTGAGATGAGCGCTGGTAGAGTGCCGCTCGAAGCATCTGGGAACGTTTCGTTGGAGACTGTACGCTCGATTGCCGAATCGGGGGTTGACTATATTTCCGTGGGTGCGCTGACCCATTCTGTGCAGGTTTTTGACGTTAGTATGCGGCTAGCAGGAAGTGATTAGTTGACTGCAATCACCTATTATCCAGATGCTTATTAGAGTTAGTGCTCTCCAAGAAAAAAAGTAAGAAGGATAGAATTTCAACTTCTCAAGATCTTAAAGAGACTTTAGGAATCTCATAGAGGTCCCCCAGATTTAGGGGTGAGTGGGTCCCACTCATCCCTAAATCTGGATTGTTCCACGGAGTTTCCCAGAGATTAAATATCTACTATCATATTAAGTAAATGCCGGGAAGAATCCCAAAATAGATTGTGAGAAAATACCGGCATTTACACAGGTTTTGCGGTGAAACCGGTCAGTATTATTTCAAGCCACAAACCGCAAAACACTTAGATACTTTTACTATGTGGAGATTTAGAAATGTCCTTTGAACAATTTCTAGAAGAAATGAAAGATAAATTAGGTAACGTGGTGCCTGAGCCTGAGATTCATATCAAGGCTGAAATCGCCTGGGAGATCAATAAGCTCAAACAAGAGAAGAACGCTGTGATCTTGGGGCACAATTACATGGAACCGGCGCTGTTCCACTCCATTCCAGACTATGTAGGGGATTCATTGTTCCTGAGCCGCGTCGCGGCCGAAACAGACAAAGATATCATCGTATTCTGCGGTGTGCGTTTTATGGCTGAAACGGCCAAGATCCTCAACCCGGAGAAAACTGTGCTGCTGCCTGCCAAAAAGGCGGGCTGCTCTTTGGCCTCCAGTATCACCGCCGAGGACGTCCGCAACCTCCGGGCTCAATTCCCCGGAGTTCCTGTGGTGACCTATGTCAATACCTATGCCGATGTCAAAGCCGAAAGCGATATATGTTGCACTTCGGGAAATGCCAGGGCGGTGGTCGAGTCTCTTGATTCTGATACCATTATCTTTTTGCCGGATGAATATCTGGCTGGCAACGTCGCCAAAGAGACGGGCAAACACATTATTTATCCGTCGAAGATGAAATCGGGTTCTGACCCGAATTTAGATTACCAGATGATCGGATGGCACGGACGCTGCGAAGTTCACGAACAATTCACCGTCCAAGATATCGAAGATATCCGCGCAGAGTATCCCGAGGTCATTATCCTGGCGCACCCAGAGTGCAGCCCCGAAGTTGTCGCCGCTTCTGATTTTTCAGCCAGCACTACGGCGATGATCAGGCATGTCGAAGAGACCGATGCCCCACAATATTTGGTGCTGACTGAATGTGCCATGGGTGACAATATCGCCGCGGCCAATCCTGATAAGGATATGTTGCGCCTGTGCCGTGTACGTTGTCCACATATGAACGAGATCACTATGGAGGACACCCTGTTGGCGTTACAGAAGAATCAGTACGTTATTGAGGTGCCCGAAGATATCCGACTTCGCGCTGCGCGGGCTGTGGAGCGCATGATCGAAATTGGATAGCGTTTCGGGCGACAGCCTACGAAGCCTTTTCGAGAGACGTATATGAAAACAGATGTTTTGATCATTGGAAGTGGCATCGCAGGGGCAACTGCGGCACTACGCCTGGCAATGGACCGGCAACGGCAAATAACGGTGCTCACCCGAGCTGAGCAGCCGGTTGAATCGAACTCGCTCTACGCCCAGGGTGGCATTGTCGGCCGAGGCTATGATGATTCCTCAGCCTTATTAATGGATGATGTCCTCGAAGCTGGAAACGAGATCTGCAACCCAAAAGCGGTTGAAGTGCTGGCTCAAGAAGGTCCAGATTTGATCACGGAAGTGCTCATCGAAAAGGCAGGAGTGGTCTTCGATAGCGATGAGGACGATAAATTGATCTATGGCCTGGAAGCGGCTCATTCCAAACGCCGCATATTGCACGTTGGTGATATGACCGGACAGGCAATTATGCAAGCGCTTATTAAGGAATTACACCGTCAGCCCAATGTCGAAATCCTTAGCGGCCATACCGCGGTCGATCTGCTGACTTTTCCCCATCATGCGCTTGATCCGCTGGCTGTCTATGAGGCATTATATTGTCATGGGGCCTACGTTTTCGATCAGGCCACCCGCAAGGTCAAGCCCGTTCTGGCTGAATATACCATTTTGGCTACAGGGGGATTGGGACAAATCTTCTTGAATACCAGCAACCCTCCTGGCGCGCGCGGGGATGGATTGGCGATGGCCTATCGCGCGGGGGCACGCGTGGTCAATGCCGAATATGTCCAATTCCACCCGACGGCTTTACACATGCCCGGGGCCACGAAATTCTTGATCAGTGAGGCTGTCCGTGGCGAGGGGGGTGTTCTTCTGACTCCCACAGGAGACCCGTTTATGGAGCGCCATGCTCCCCAATGGAAAGATTTGGCGCCCCGTGATGTGGTGGCGCGTGCCATCTATTGGGAGATGCTTGAAAATGACTATCCCTATGTGTTATTGGATATCGCTTCTCGCATGAAGACCAAGGCGATCCGAGAGCGTTTCCCTCAGATTTATGCCCGCTGCCTGGAAATGGATATCGATATCACGGAACGACCCATTCCCGTTGTCCCTGCGGCGCATTATTTCTGCGGGGGAGTATTGGTGGATACCTGGGGACGGAGCACCATCCCTGGGCTATATGCTGTTGGCGAGGTATCCTGCACTGGTGTGCATGGTGCCAACCGGCTGGCCAGCACATCTCTTTTAGAAGGATTGGTATGGGGCGACCGGGCAGCTCGCAATATTCAGGAACAAATACCTGGGAATATTGTCGGTGAAAGTGAGGTCCCTCCCTGGGATGATTTGAATTTGATCTATGACACGGATCCCACCTTAATGCAGGGTGATATGCAGACCATTCGCAATATCATGTGGCATTATGTAGGCCTGGTGCGCAGCGAATATCGCCTCAATCGAGCCCTGCGAGAATTACGACATCTCTGGCTGGAGATCGAGGATTTCTATCGTAGAACCTTTCTTTCGGACAGCCTGATCGGACTGCGCAACAGCGTCCAAGCGGCGATGATCGTAGCGCGAGCCGCCCGGCAGAATCCCATCAGCCGGGGGAATCACCATCGGGAGGATGAGTTATCCAGAAATGGCGCCCACGCTCCCGATGATCAGAATTTAAAACTTAGTGGGGGTATTGGCTGAAAGGACCGCGGACAGCAGACGAGGGACCGCGGCATAGTTTTCCTTAAAATGGAGTATCCTTACCAGCCTTGTATTCCGTGACTTCTTCTCGAACACTTTTACCATTGAGAGATTTACGAAAGGCTTGTAGTTTAATGAAAAGCTTTTCGCTAAATCTGTAAGCTTCACGAAGCAATTCAGCATTTTCCAGGTATTTGCGTTGGTTGATCAAATGCTGACAGGCAACGGTTTCGATTAACGATCGAATTGCATACCCCAAGAATTTTCGCTGTTCAGCATCACTTTGACTTGTCGATCCTTCAGCGATATTTAAGGCTATACTGTTGGCAGCTCGAGTTATCTGGCTTTTAAGGTTGTACTCTTCTGAGCGTGGAAGACATTCTGCAAGTTTATAAATCAAGTCTGTGTAATCTAGTGCTAGCTGCCAGACTTCGAGTTTTTCAAATTTATATCCCATAAACCCTCCTTGTAAATCCAACAGGCAGAATGCTCGAAAAATAGTATATGGTCTGCTGTCCGTTGTCTGTCGTCAGTCTTCACTCAACCCAATCAAACGTGCGTGTCACCGCCTTTTTCCATCCAGAGTACAAATTTGCGCGTTCTCCAGCCTCCATTTCCGGCTGCCAAGATTTGTCCACCTGCCAGTTGGCGCGTAAGTCTTCGGCGTTATCCCAAAAATCCACAGCCAACCCTGCCGCGTAGGCCGCGCCTAATGCCGTAGTCTCGGCGACTTGCGGTCGAACAACGGGCACACCGAGGATATCAGCCTGGAATTGCATTAGTAATTCGTTTGCTACCATGCCTCCATCGACCTTTAGCGCCTGCAACTCGACGCCAGAGTCTTGCTGCATGGCGTCCAGTACCTCGCGGGTTTGGAAGGCTGAAGCTTCCAACGTGGCGCGAGCGATGTGGCCTTTATTGATATAGCGCGTCATCCCCACGATGGCGCCGCGCGCGTCTGAGCGCCAGTACGGTGCAAACAGACCCGAGAAGGCAGGCACGAAATAGATGCCACCATTGTCATCGACTGTATTCGCCAGCCCTTCGACTTCAGGCGCGCTTTTGATGATCCCCAGATTATCTCTCAGCCATTGCACCAGCGCGCCGGTGATGGCAATGGAACCTTCCAGGGCGTAGACAGCAGGACGGTCGCCAAATTTGTACCCCAGCGTTGTCAGCAGGCCGCTCTTTGATGGGATGATCTCTGTGCCAGTGTTGAGCAGCATGAAGCAGCCAGTGCCATAAGTGTTCTTGGCCTCGCCGGGGCTGAAGCAGGTCTGTCCCACCAGGGCAGCCTGCTGGTCGCCCAAGTTGCCACACACGGGGATCGAGGCCCCGAAGGGACCTTTGGGATCTGTATCCCCCCAGGTTTCAGGGTCGCTCGAAGGAACAATTTTTGGGAGCATCGTGCCCGGGATGTCGAGAATTTTGATGATGCCCTCATCCCAATCCAGGGTCTCTAAATTCATCAATAGCGTGCGGCTGGCATTGGTGACGTCCGTGACATGCGCGCCGGTCAGGTTCCAGATCAGCCAGGTGTCGATATTGCCAAAGACAGCATCACCACGCTCAGCTGCTGCGCGCAAGCCATCTACATTATCTAGCATCCATTTGATTTTTGGCCCGGAGAAATAGGTTGCCAACGGAAGGCCAGTTTGCGGCCGGAAGCGGTCTTGACCCCCAGTTTTTGCCAACTCATCGCAGATTTCTTTGGTGCGGGTATCCTGCCAGACGATGGCGTTGTAATAAGGTTTTCCGGTGTGTCGATCCCAAACCAATGTGGTCTCACGCTGATTGGTGATCCCCACCGCGCTGATTTGGGAGGAATCGATGCCCGCATTCTCGATCGCGCCCCGAACAACCTCCACGGTGCGCTCCCAGATCTCCAGGGGGTCATGTTCGACCCAGCCGGGCTGGGGATAGATCTGCTCGTGTTCCTTTTGATCTACGCTGACAACCTCACCGGAATGGTTGAAGAGCATACAGCGGGTGCTGGTGGTGCCCTGGTCGATGGCGGCGATGTATTTGGTCATTGGTAATCCTCCGATTTGTGAAGACTGTAGACGAAAGAACGAAGACCGCGGTCTCCGGTCTTCTGTCCACGGTCAAATCTATGCCTGCTCGATTAATTTTAGAATAGCCATTGTATTCAACAGCGCCTTCGGAACAAACGATGAACGGTTGGCGAACTCCTGATTTTTGCCTTCTGCAGGGTTGTGCTCCGAGCAGTGTGAGTTTGCGCCATAAGGGCCCAAACCATCAACCGTGGGGATGGTGTGCCACAGGTTGTTGCCATCACTCAGGCCTCCACGCTCTTCTCGATGCACGGATACGCCTAAATCTGCACCTGCCTCTTCCCAGACTTGGAAGAGTTTCTCGGTCCCTGGGTTGGTTGGCCAGGGGGCGGATTGATCATTCAATTCGATGCTGACTTTGCATTCAAAATTTCCGTTGGCGTTGGAAATTTTTTCTTCATCCTGCAAAGCCAGGATACTCTGAACACCAAAATCAAACACCTCGGGATCGAATGTGCGCATTTCAACTTTGGCCTCGGCCAGGTGGGGAACGCGATTGACCACGCTGCCACCTTTGACATTTCCGACATTGAAAGTCAGGTGTTTTTTATAATCTGTGAGCGCAGCGATCTGCTGAATGGTTTTCGCCATTTGCACAATGGCGTTGGCCCCTTCTGGGTGGTTAGAGCCAGCATGAGCGCCTTTTCCCTCGGTTGTCACCGTGTATGTTGCCCGTCCTTTTCGAGCGGTCACAATTTGGAATAATTTGTCGCCGCGCACCCCAGCTTCGAACACCAGCGCTGCCAAGGCATCTTTGCCTAGTTTTTCGATGCACAACTCTCCGAAATCATCTGAAAGCCTCTCCTCGGCAGCATTGATCAAGATGACCCAATTTGCATGGTCGAAAATCTCTGGGGCAAATGTCTTCATGGCATCCATCACCATGAAGATGATTGCCGTGCCTCCTTTGATATCGTTCGTGCCGGGGCCATAGATGCGGTCTCCTTCCTCGCGCCAATGGAAATCGTTTTCGATCTCTTCATCGGGAGGGAAAACCGTATCCAAATGGGAGATCAGCCCTATTCGGATGTCAGATTTCCCTGGACGGGTCATGACCAGGTGTTTGCCAAAATCGGGATTCTTGGCTTGTACGTGCTCTGCCTGGAAGCCCAGGGGAGCGAAGGCTCCGGCGGTCAGTTCTGCAACTTGGTTGACCCCTGCGCGATTGCCGGTAAAGCTATTGATCTCGACCATGCTTTTTAGCAGATCAAGGTATTGGGGTAGATTTTTTTCGAGGTAGAACTGGATTTCTTGATGGTCAGGCATTATTCCTCCGGATGCGAGAACTTATATGCTGGTTTGGGCTAGAAATTCTAAGGTCACTTTGGCGACTTGATCGAGCTCGTGATCGAGCATGACGATATGGGATGATTTTTCCATCCAATGGATTTCTTTGACCGTTGAGCGAACCTGATCGGCGATTTTGCCTGGAATTTCAGGGGGTACGCGTTGGTCAAGAGTCCCTTGTACGATTAGCAGGGGACGCCGGATTTTGGGAAGCCGCCTCCAGACTTTGCGGCCCAAACGCTGTAATTGTAACGTACCCTTCAAGGGGTTTTCCCAATAGCCTTGCCAGGGCAGGCCATCTTCCTTGAGGCCCTTAGGTACAGAAGTGATAAACGGAGCAAAAATTAGGAGTTTGAGTTGATCTCGCCAGGTTAGCGACAAATCCATTGCCGGCGCATACGCTAGAATGCCGCTGATTTCAGGATGTTGGCTGGCAAGGCAGAGTGCCAATACGGCCCCAGCAGATTCTCCTCCAACGAAAACGCTAGCGCAGCGGGAATGAATTTCTCGGTACGCGCTTTCACAAGTGTCCAACCAATCTTTCCATGTAAAACGGTTGGCATCTGCGGGTGATGTTCGATGTCCAGGGAGTAGAGGACCAGCAACGGTGTACCCTTTGGTATGAAGACGCTCGGCCAGGGGACGGACTTCCGCAGTGGTCGCGGTAAAGCCATGGATCAAAAGCACACCAATAGGTCCTGCTTCCCAATAGAAGGATTCGCCTGGGAGATGAGGGTTCTTTAGGTGAAGGTTTTCTGTCATTCGAGGATCCTAGGAACGCGATACCTTCGATTGGCGTTTTTGCAATCGCGCTAATCGGTGTTCAAGCTCGGGCAGCCATTGGGAGCGCTTGAGGTCGGGGTATTCTGACGCTGATACAATCTTAATCGCGGCTTCTGTCCAACGTTCGGCTTTGGCGAAGTCGCGGTTTTTATGTTCGTAGATCTTCGCTAATTCAACATGGGCATAGATCTGGCCATGTTCAGCGGCTTGCTCCCATAACTTGATGGCTTCATCAATGTCAGCACGTTTTTTGTGTAAAAATGACAATTGCTCTAAGGCATTCCAATACGCGTCTTGATGGACATCGTCGAGAGTCAAGCCGTGGTGGTAGATCTCAGCGGCTTTATCCAGATAGCCCAGATCAGCGTAGAGCTTGCCGATAGCGATTAAATCTAAACCGTATTCCACGCTCCCATTCATTGGGTCAGCCAGCAGCATGGACATGTGATTCAGTAAAGCAGCCAGGGAGACTACGTCCATCTCGTTGTGATAGAAAACACCCAATAAAGGACGGGCGTCTCCTGTGTGCAGGTAATCGAAGTAAAGATCCGCCACCATCCATCCGGGAACATCCTGTTGAGAGCGGGTAGCGCCCAAGATCTTGGCCTCCAGGTCGCCTAACGCGCGGCTGGGCAGACGGGCGCGCCAAAGCCGACGCGCCAAGTGTAGTAGGTCGACATGAGGGGCATCTTTCAGCGGCGTCGGCCAGCCGTTGATGATGAAACGATTGTTGAGCATGGGCATATCGAAGGATTTGCCGTTAAAACTGACGACAGCTTCGCATGGAGCCACAAATTTTTCAAAGGCTGCCAATTGCGAGATTTCCTCGGCGGGATCGCGCAAGAAGAATTGCGCCAACCGGAATTCATCGCCTTCGAAGCGCCCGGCCCCGATCATGAAGGTGTACGTCCCTGTGCCGCCTGCTAGACCTGTAGTTTCCGTATCGAGGAAGACGAATTGCTCCAATTCAAAATCAACCAGTTGAGGCTCTTTAGCCCAAGCTGCGATGATCTCTCGCGGAGAATCGCCTTTCAAAGGTACCTTACCCTGCAGATAGTCGGTCTGGTAGCGGGCTTCGACTACAAAGGTTTCCCCGTGGGGTGTCGTTTGCCATTCCCCGGCTAGAACCCCCTCAATGGGGTATTCATCCCGTCTTGGGCTCTCTTTTGGAGCGAGATCTTTGACCCCCAGGTCAACACCCAGGGATTTGAGCTTGTCGGCAAGGGAAGGCATAATCAAAAAATTGAGAAGCTAATCTTCTCGGAGAAGCTTAGCTTCTGGAAAGCATATCTAGACTGCCTCCACCAGCTTTTCAACTTGATACCCCGACTTTACTGCTGCTGATTCCAATTTTTCAACCACTTCAAAGCTGGTTTGGAGACCTTTAGCCTTTTTCTTCTCGCTCAGCGCAGAATCACTCATGATAATTACAATATCAATCGCCAGCATCCATCGCAGAAGCTGGTCGAAGGCTTCTTTGTTGAACCACAAGATGCCCTGGTAGCGATTGATGCGCAAGAAGCGTTGCACGTCATCATCTCGCAGCCAAGTTTGCAAGATTTTTGAGGCCTGTTCTGTTCCTGAAGAGACTGACTTGCTCCAATCCTGATGGGCTACCATAATCTTGATCCCTGCAACAGCTTCATCTACTGTGCTGGATTCAAGCTCTAGGTCTTCCAGGGTTTGTTGGATGATCTTGGCTAATAACCAATCGTCGAGCCAACTGCGTCCGACTTCGGCGAATTCATCCTCATCGGAGACTTTGCCCAGGTTATGGGTGAATAGCCACCCGAATAGAGTCCCCCAAAATGCCGTATCTTCTTCGGATGGTTCGAACCAGGCCAGAATGGAGTCAAGCGCAACCCCTTTGGTCGCAGAGATCTGCTTGGGGATTTCGGCCAACCCTAATGCAGATTCCAACTTTTGGCAAATTTCAATTGCCAAAGTGACTTTATCAGCATCAGCCTCGATCATCCCTTCTATTTCCCCCAACAGCCGGATCATTTTTTGTTCAACTTCGTCTACAATGGTTTGGACGTTCGAACGTTTGAAGGTGTCAACATGAAAACGGTTTTCCAACAACCACTCGAACATGCTGCGGTTGACCAATTCACGGAAGGGGTAGTGCAGAGGTTGCAGCAGGATTTCCTTCATGGCCTCTTCCATATCAGGCACGCCGCGACTTTTCAGATATTCATGCAGTTGGGCGTACTGACCCCACTCGTTGTCATCAACCTGACGGAAATCGAGAAAGATGTGATATTTATAAGCGCCTAGCTCGATAAAGAGTCCATTTTCATGAAGATCACGGTTGCTGCGAATGTACTCCAAGCCGCTAATGTGATCGCGGAAAATGGTGAAGGTGTCTTTGTGGTCCTTCAATCCAAGAGCCGCAGCGAGTTTGGTTTGCAGCAATTGATCTTTGGCTTTGTCTCGGAATGCAGCGGAGGTATTGATCCAGCCGCGTGTATCTGCCCAGCGATTGTGATAAATCACCAGCGATGGCTGCTCTCCTGTTCGGTTGGAGTACGCGAAGACGTTCTCATCCACCTGACCGTGGGGGGTGAAGAAATCATACAGGGCAAAGCTGTCGACTTCTGCAAATTGATCGCGGCGATGGAAGATCGGAAAGATCTCGCGTTCGTGTCGCGCGACCAAGTGTGTGTC
>CAYTKR010000100.1:0-19550 GCA_964438295.1 uncultured Anaerolineales bacterium | reverse complement strand
TATTCTCTCACAGGGGGTGCCTTTTTTCGTGTCTAGTTTTTTGGGGTCAGTTCACTTTGCGCCAGCCCGTTTCTTTTTTGTATTTATCACCTCAACGCAAAAACTGGAACTACCCCATCTTGAAAAAGCTGGTTAACTTCATGGCCAGATTGAGGTCACCGGCCAGTTTAAGTTTCCCTTGCATAAAGCCCTTCATGCCATCTTCTTTTCCGAGCAGTACATCGCCGAAGTATCGGCCGTCAGCCGTCAGGGTCATGGTGGGCGCATCGGCAGTGCCTTCTTCGACCGAGCAAGCGCCATCTTTGATATCAATAATGTAATCGCCAGCCTCGTCGCCGGTGAGGTGGTATTGGATCACCGCCTCGACCCCGGCCGCTTTATCCGGGCGAAAGGCTTTTTCGTGGTTGAAGATCAATTCTTTTACTGTGTAATCGGACATTTTTGTCTCCTTAATTCTCTGAACCGCAAAGACGCTAAGGACGCGAAGGATTCTAGTTGGTATGCAAAGCAATCTTTAAAATTCTTGGCGATCTTCGCGGCTTTGCGGTGAAATAGTTAGATTAGATTTTCGAAGATGCCGGCAGCACCCATGCCGCCGCCAATGCACATACTTACCATGCCGATCTTCAGATCGCGGCGTTTCATCTCGTAGAGTAATTGCACAGTCAGCTTCGCTCCGGTAGCCCCGAGGGGGTGACCCAGGGCGATGGCGCCACCATTGACATTGGTGATCTCCTCCTTGAGGCCCAACTCGCGCATCACGGCCAATCCTTGTGCTGCAAAGGCCTCATTGAGTTCGATGAGTTGGATGTCATCTTGTGACATCCCAGCGATCTTCAAGGCCTTGGGGATGGCCTCCACTGGCCCGATGCCCATGATTTCAGGGGGAACGCCAGCGGCAGCGAAGGCAATAAAGCGTGCCAACGGCTTCAAGCCTAATTCGTCGGCTTTGGCCTTCGACATGATCACCACTCCCGCGGAGCCATCAGACATTTGCGAAGATGTCCCTGCGGTAACCGTGCCGCCGTCTTTGAAGACTGGACGCAATTTCGCCAGCGCTTCAATGCTGGTGTCCGGGCGTGGGCCTTCGTCACGAGAGAACGTGAAAGTTTTTGTTTTGGGTTTACCGTTCGTGCCCGGTTCGACGATCTCTACTTCGAGGGGGACTAATTCCTCGTCGAAGCGCCCTGAACTGACGGCTTCGTGCGCCAGCGTATGGCTACGCAATGCGAATTTATCTTGATCTTCGCGGCTGATCCCAAATTTTTCGGCCACATTCTCTGCGGTTAATCCCATGCTGGTGAAGGCTTCGGGATAATTGGCCGAGAGGTGAGGAGTGGGTGCGAATTTGTAGCCCGTCATAGGCACCATGGTCATCGATTCGACGCCGCCAGCGATGGCCACCTCAGTCCAGCCGGCCATGATGGCTTGGGCGGCATGTGCGATGCTCTGCATGCCCGAGGAACAAAAGCGATTGATGGTCTCTGTTGGCACGGATACAGGCAGTCCAGCGCGAAATCCGATCAAACGAGACATATTCATGCCCTGCTCGCCCTCTGGAAAAGCGCAGCCAATAATCACATCGTCGATCTCTTCGGGCTTTAGTGGCTTAGCTCTATTGAGTAATTCCTTGATCACCGCCGCGGCCATATCTTCCGGACGCACCGTAGCAAGGCTACCGCGCTTCGCTCTACCTATCGGCGTGCGCGCCGCCGCCACGATTACCGGGTCGTATTTTGGGTCTCTTTTGGACATATTTCTATCTCCTTCTTTGGACACGGATGAACACGGATTGTTGGGATTTTTGTTCCCCTTTCCGGGCTCTGAAAGTGTCGATGATTATCGTTGCTTGATCCAGGTGAGAGAACCTTTACGTTCATTGTCAAAGGTTTTACGTTTAAATTCGGCTTTAAGTCCGAAGTTTAGCAGCAAACCAACTTGATATCGAGTTGCCTTGAGGTAATTTAGCAATTGAGCTTCATGTTCAGAAAGTAATTTCCGCACAGCTTTCAACTCTGCAATCACAGAATCATTGATGACAAGGTCGGCAAAATACTCACCTATAACCTGCTTATCAAAGAAAACCTTTATGGGTTTCTGCTGCTCTACTTTAGCACCTCGTTTCAGCAATCTGATTACCATGGCATTTTCGTAGACCTTTTCTGTGAAACCATAGCCTAGCTCATTATAAACATCGTAAAACACACCAATGATCAACTCAGTAACTTGGCTATGCTTCCCTTCGAAGCTCATATTGGTTCATCTCCTGGTATTGGACACCTTTGTGGATGACACAGAAAAATAAATCCGTGTTCATCCTGCTAATCCGTGTCCCATTAATTCCTCAGTACCTTGTTATTTTGCAGCATGTGCCACATGCGCTCTTGGGTCTTGGCCTCGCCGCATAAGGAAACGAAGGCCTCGCGCTCTAGGTCGAGGATGTATTGCTCGCTGACCCAGGCCGGTTTGCTGATATCGCCGCCGGTCATCACATTGATCAGCTTTTCGCCGATATGCGATTCGTATTTGGTAATGAAGCCCCCCTCGGCGAACATGTACAAACCCGCTCGCAATGCAGCCAACGTATCCCGTCCAGCAGCGTAAATCTTTTCGTGTGGGATTGGCACAAAGCCGGTATCCAGCATATGAAGCACTTCCTTCTTGGCCTCAGACAACAGGTGATCACGGTTCATTACGATGCGGTCCTGCGGTCCAAGAAAACCGGCTTGCCGGGCCTCAACGGCGCTGGTGCAGACATGGCCCATACCGACCATCTCGAAGATTTTTTGCATGTAAGGCAGCACCTCTACATCTTTGGTGCGCATGGCTGGATTGACCCAGCGGCGCAGCAATTCTTTCATGCCGCCACCTGCGGGGATCACCCCAATGCCCAGTTCCACCTGTCCTATATAAAGCTCTGCCGCGGCTACAACACGTTGAGCATGCATGGTGAACTCGCCGCCGCCGCCCAAGGTAAGACCAAAAGGCGCTACGACCACCGGTTTTGAAAGGTGGCGGATACGCATCATGGTATCCTGGAGCATCTTGACCACCCCTTCAAGTTGATCCCACATCTCATTCTGCGCGGCCATCACCACGCCAAAGATGTTTGCTCCAGCGCAGAACGCGCGCTCATCATCATTGCTAATTACCAGACCTTCGAACTCGCCTGCCTCGGCGCGGTCCATGGCATCATGTAGCATAGCCATAATGTCGTCATCGATAGAGTTCATCTTGGTTTGGAATTCCACGCAAGCCACACCATCTCCAATGTCGACCAAAGTCGCCCCAGGATTCTGAGCGACAACTTTGCCAGCGTCCTTCTCTTCCTTGAGTACGATCAAGCCTGGGGTGCGGACGATTCCCTCATAAGCTCCTTTGGCGGGGTTGTATGCACCAACTTTCTGATCGCCGTTATACTGATAAAACGTCTCGAAACCGGCAGCCAACATCTCGTCCACCCAGGGGGCAGGGGGAAACTCCGCGGCCTTCATCCCCTCACAGGCTTTGGAGACGCCAATCATGTCCCAAATCTCGAACGGCCCAGCCTGGTGGCCGAAGCCCCAGCGCATGGCATCGTCGATGGGCTTGGGGGTGTCAGCTACCTCGGGAATTCGCTCGGAGGCGTACGCCAAGCCCTGGTATGTCATGGCCTGCACTAGCTGCCCGGCGCGGTCTTCGGCGGCCAGAAGTACTTCTAATTTTTCAGCCAGCGTCTCTTTTCCCTTGGCCTCTCCGATAGAATCAAAGCGCGGTTTCTCCCCCGGTGGCTCGTGCTCCAGGGTTTCCAGATTGAGCGTCCAGAATTCCTTGCCACCGTCTTTCCTGACCATCTTGTAGAAGCCTTGTTTGGTCTTGTTGCCCAGCCAGCCCTTCTCCACCATGGTGTGGATCAGCGCATTGGCCCGCTCAGAGCCCAGGAAGCGCATGGCGTGTTCGTCGTACGGGATCGCTTCGGCCAGGTTGGTACCAACGTGCTCCCAGACATCTACGCCAACCAGGTCGATCAGGCGGAATGTGGCTGTTTTTGGGCGGCCGATGGCCGGACCGGTGATGGCATCGACTTCAGCGACGGTATAGCCGTGCTCGAGGATGTAATCCAACGAGAAGGCGCCGCTGCCGAAACCCAGTCGATTGGCGATGAAGTTGGGCGTATCTTTACAGGGAACGATACCCTTCCCGAGGCGATACTCACCGAAATGGTTGATGAACCTGATCACCTCTGGCAGGGTGTCTGGTCCTGGGATGATTTCCAGTAGTTTGAGGTAGCGCGGCGGATTGAAGAAGTGCGTCCCCAGGAAGTGCTGTCGGAACCCCTCAGAGAGTCCTTCGGCAATGTCTGCCACAGGGATGCCCGAAGTGTTGGTGCTGATGATGCAGTGCTCGGGACGGATGGCATCGATGCGGGCCATCAAATCTTGTTTGATCTTCAGGTTCTCGATGATGGCCTCGATCACCCAGTCAGCTTCCGCGATGATGTCGAAATCATCTTCCAGGTTTCCAACTGCAACCTGATCTGCCAATTCCTTGGCAAAGAAGCTGGCCGGGCGCGATTTCACAGCTGCCTGAAACCCAGCATTGACAATGCGATTGCGCACTTTGGGGTCTTCCAGGGTCTGACCTTTTGCTTTCTCCGCCTCGGTCAATTCCCAGGGAATGATATCTAGCAGTGTAGTACGGACACCGGCATTTGCCAAATGAGCGGCCAGAGCAGCTCCCATGGTGCCCGCGCCGATGACAACTGCATGGTTGACTTTGTAGGTCATAACGGCCTCCTAAGTTTAGTTATCCGAGGATTGCCAATCCCAAAAGGTTTGGTAGTCCTCGGATATTTTATTCACCTTCAGGTGTGACGGTTATTATCGCGAAGTCCGAAGGTCCCCAAACTTGGAAATTATCAAAATGTACCGTTACGAAATTGTCACCATATCTGGTCCCCACCATCATGCCTGCATAACCCGGACCTAAGGCCTCCACCACTTCGCGGGCAACCAACACGCCATTTACCCAAAGCGTAATCGTGTTGCCACGGCATTCTGCTCGCAATTGATTGTCCTGCCCAACCCGAATAGCCGGGTGGGGTGCTAAGATCAGAAAATGCTGTTTGAAGTTGAGCGTATGCCCTAGGCCGTACTGACCATCTGAGGTTACGAAGAGCGTGTAATAACTGGTGCTGCCAACGCCCTCGCGACAGTTGAAGCCTGCGTAGCCGTCTCCGTCGATGAAGCCAATCTCGGCATCCAGGCGCACTTCGGCCAGATTCAGCCAATTGCGAGAACTGGTGATCTCCACATTGGGCATAGAAACTTTCATTTCATAAATCCCATTGCGAATTGCAGTGGACCAGTTTCCACCGCTTTGTTGCAGCCAGGCATCGGCATCGCTCTCGAACATTTCGAAAAGGAAGCGATGAACCTCAGGAGTAGCGGTTGGGGTTAGGGTAATGGAGGGGGTAAGTGTGAGTGAAGGAGTCCATGTAGGACGCAAGGTGCTCGCCGGCTGGGGAGTCCAGGAGGGTCGTAAGGTCTGAGTTGGAATCGGCGTTGGTGTCGATCCAGCTTCGGCCTGAACCAGACCAGCCTCTCCAGTCGGCGTGTTTGTCCAACGATTGAATGTGACCATGGTCTTCGTGGGGGTCACTGTGCTCGTTGGGCCTGGTGTTGGCGTGTCGGGAGGACTCCCTAGAAAGGGAATAAATTCCGCCAGCGTGCTACATCCTGCGATGCTGATGCTTAGCATCAAGATGAGGGAGATAGCAAGGCCAACTTTCCACTTTGTTTGTGTCATAGTATCGTATTATCATCGCGAGGAGCGTTTCGAGCGACGAAGCGATCTCCATCATGGGATGAGATTGCTTCGGGCTTCCTTTGGCAAAGCCGCCCTCGCAATGACAAATCGTCCTTAATACAAGAACATGGGTTTGCCTAACATGTCCTTCACTCGAGGCTTGTAGTTATCCGAGTCATACAGCGCAGAAACATCAACAACCTTTTTGGCAGAGATGACCAGTGGTAATGGCACCGTAGTGTAGTTGCCCTGCTGTAAGGCAACCATGCGGCCGGTATGCCCCAGCACCACCTGATCCAAGGCCAGGTTGCCGAAAGAGACGGCAACCATGCGGTCCAAGGAGTCGGGTGAGCCGGAGCGCATCAGGTACGCTAACTGCTGGTAGACGGTGTGCATCCCAGAGCGTTTCTTGATCTCTTGAGCGACGATCTGTCCAATGCCGCCCAATTTCTGGTGACCATAGGCATCTGCTTCACCAGATTGGACGATCTCACCACCTTCCAAATGAGCACCTTCAGAGATGGTCATAATGGCGTAGTGAGAGGGATTATTTTTGCGATCCTGGACGAGAAAATTGATCAGTTTGTCGAGATCGAAAGGTACCTCAGAGATTATGGCCCGATCTACATCGGCCAGATACGCGGCGAAGAGAGAAGTCTCACCTGAGTTGCGACCGAACAGTTCAACCACACCGACGCGTTCATGCGATCCACAGACAGTACGCACGGCGGTGATATTTTCCACCGAGCGAGTTACTGCCGTGGAAAAGCCAATGCAGTAGTCGGTTCCAAAGACATCATTGTCCATGGTCTTGGGAATGGCAACGGTCTGGAAGCCCTCTTCGTGCAATCGAGTGGCGTAGCTAAGCGTATCATCACCACCGATGGGGATCAGGGCGTCCAATTTCAGCGCTTCCAACACTTTCATCGCATGGCCAGTGATATCCTCGCGGCCATCACCCTTGTCAACCCGGTCGCTCTTTGCAACGTAGTCGGGGATATCCTCGGGTTTCATGTTGGATGGGTTGGTCCGAGAGGAGTGCAAGAAAGTTCCACCCGTACGGTCGATCACACGCACGCGTGCGGGTGAGAGTGTCTCTGTGAGATCTTCGATGGTGGACGGATTTTCGGGGTTGATACCCACCACCGACCACCAGCCCCGGCGCATCCCGATGACTTCGATATCGTGTTCCTGGGCTCGGTTAACGACAGCCTTCATGGCGACGTTCAAACCTGGTACATCACCACCCCCCGTCAAGATTCCAACGCGGCGTTTTTTCGTCATTGCAAGTGCCTCCAAAAAAGGATTTTACATACCTTTGTTTTTGTTGTTTGTTTTAACCTGTTCATGACGAATTTTACCGCGAATAGCATCTGACGTAGGGGTGTCTTGGGGACCTGCGCGAGAAGCCGAAGTCCAACCGGCTTCTCGCCACTCCGGTGCACGTGCACCGGAGGATAAAATTATCTTAACTGACTACCTCGATACCCGAGCATGTTTCGTGCCACCACCAGACGGTTGATCTGGCCGGTGCCTTCGTACAAGTCGGTGATCTTGGCATCGCGGAACCACTTTTCGAGCAGCAGCTCGCGGCTGTATCCCAGGGGGCCGAGGAGTTCGACGGCTTTCTGGGTGATTCTGACGACGATGTCGCCAGCGTACACCTTGGACATGGAGGCCTCTTTGGGGTTGTGGATCTTGTTGTCGGCCATCCAAAGCGCTTTTATGGTCAAGAGCCAGGCAGAGCGCAGCATGACTTCCATGTCGATGACATCGCGTTCGATGCTGGACAGCTTCTGTCGCGGTAGTCCGTATCGAATCTCGATTCCTTCCTCGGCGAGCACTTCCTTGACCAGCTCGACCGTAGCACGCGCGATGCCTACCGCTTGCGAGGCGATGATAGGCCGCGTGGCATCGAAGGTGGCCATGGCGCCCTTGAAGCCCTTGGTGGTCTTCTCTACTGTGGGGCTGCCGAGAATATTCTCGAAAGGAATCCGGCAATCCTGCAGGTGGATGGAAACCGTATCACTGACACGGATTCCCAGTTTGTGCTCCTGCTTCGTGACTTTGCATCCGGGGGTTCCGGCTTCAATCACGAAGGAGCGCATCCCAGCGCGCCCGGCATCTGGATCGATGGTAGCCCAGACGACACAGAAACCATTTGACTCTTCGAGAGCTTTTTGGCCAGCAGTAACGAAGATCTTCTCACCGTTGAGAATCCATTCGTTAGTATCTTCATCGAGGATAGCTGTAGCCCGAATGGCGGACGTGTCCGAGCCTGCCTGCGGTTCGGTCATGGCCATGGCGTCGAAGACTGGCTTATCACCCATGAAACGGCTCAAAAAGCGCTTTTTCTGTTCGGGGGTGCCTGCAGCAGCTACGGCTGCAGATCCCAGCATCCCGCCGGGAATGCACAAGTACATACCCGCATCACCCCAGGATAGCATTTCCACCAAGAAGGCCAGCCGCTGATAGCCTATCGGGGGGCGCTTTTCTTTCTTTTCTTCCGACTTCTTGTCGTCATTCTTGCTTTCTTCGGGCGCCATGGAAGTGCCCCCCATCGATTTGATGGCGGTGTGCATGAAATTGATGAAATCCCAGGGGATGGCGTGCTCGTTCTCATCCATCTCCCTCGATACCGGGCGCATCATATTGACCGCCACAGTTTCGACTACGGTCTGCATTTGTTGGATCGGTTTGGGGGTTGTGAATTCGATCATGATATGCCTCCTACACCATTGCCAATCCACTGAATGTGGCGAAGCCGCGGCCGTTGCGCATCCACATTTCGACGGGGTGTTCACGAATATAGCCGTGGCCGCCTAAGATCTGCACAGCGCGGTCTGTGACCATCATGGCAGTATCGATTGCGCCAGAGAGGGCCAGATAGGCCTGCTTGAAGGCTTCATCCATGCCCTGGTCGATCATCCAAGCAGCCTCCCAGACCAACAAACGCAGTGCTTCGATCTCGGTTCCCATCTCAGCGATAAAGAAAGCAATGGCCTGCTTTTGGGCTACCTTGACTCCAAAGACATCGCGGTCCTTGGCGTATTCGATGGAATAATCCAGGGCAGCCTGGCTGACACCGATGGCCATTGCTGCCAGGGCAACATTGGAAGCGGCCATAATCAACGTCATATCATGGCCTTCATCACCACCAAGACGATTGGCTTTGGGTACGCGCACTTCCTCGAGCGTCACGGAGTATAGAGGCAAGGCGTTGAGGCCCAAGAGCTTTTGCCTCTCGCCAACCTTCAAACCCTCCGCGTCACCGGCGATAATGAAACCTTGGGTTACGCCTTCCAGCGCGGCATAGACGATAAAGGCCTCTGCGCCCTGTGCATAGGGCACGTAGGTTTTCTTGCCAGTGATGACATAGGAATCGCCATCCGCGTCTACTTCAGCTACGGTCTCGAGCTCGTTGGGGTCGAAACTCAATCGATGCTCCATCAGAGCCGCTGTGAAGGGCTTCCACTCCATCTCGATGACAGGTGGAATGAAATCCGCTTTTTGCTGCTCGGTGCCGGCCAGCAAGATCGGCGTGGTAAAGAGACCGGGTGTCATCACGGCCAGCGCGCCTGAAAGGTCGCCGTAGGCCATTTCTTCGGCGGCTAAGACACCTGTCACAGCGGAGCGCTCACCGAAGCCAGTATATTCCTCGGGGATGGAGGCTTGCACATAGCCCAGCTCCCATCCTTTCTCGATTAATTCTGGGGGTAATTGGCCTTCCTCATCGGCATCGCGGGCGGCTGCCCGCAGGTCGTCCATGGCATAGCGCTTGATGGCATCGACCAGCATTTGTTGCTCTTCAGAAGGCTGAAAAGAATACATAGGGACCTCCTTATTGAATGGTGAATTGTTTGTGGTAAATTGATAAATCTTTAACGTTGAAACGTCAAACGTTCAAACGTGTAACGTTCGATATCGGATGGGCGCAAGGCCGCCTCCGCTTTCTACCTCAGCTAGATTGGCGATCTCCAGCTGGCCGCGCTCGTAAAGATATTCGACGTGCGCACCGGCTTCCTCTAGAGCCAGCAGAATGTTATATCCATTGGTCAACCCAAAATAATTCCTGGAGATCTCCGCAATAGTGTGCGCATCTTTGAGGATTTCTAGGAATTCAGACAGCCGCTCATGGTGGAGATCTTGGATTTCAGCAATGCGGGCGCCAAGGTCTGTGATGGGTGGGTTGTGGCCTCCCAGAGAAAGCTGGATACCTACGGACCACTTTTGGGTTGCTTCGAGGGATTGAAGATAGTGATCCAGCCCGGTGAAAAGCGCAAGTCTTTCGGGCGCCTGGTGCGGGCTGATCTCGGAGAGAATGTGGTCAGCGGTGAAGAGTACATTGTGCAGGCGGATGACCACCTGCCCGGCGCAGTGCCCAGGGACGTGCAACATCTCGAAGGGCCCCAGCTGCATACCGATGGCCTCGTAAGTAAAATCAACCTCGACGGGTTGGTAATTCAGCTTGGTCATCTTGTAGATTTGCAGTAGGTCTTGAGCATTTTCGCCGTCAAGCCCTGCTTCAGCCAGGTAACGTTCCAGGCGAGTGGCGGTGATCGCCAGGCGTTCTTCGGTGTGTGTCAGGTTATGCTGGTCGAGCTCGTGGACGCCAATCAATGCCTCGCACTTCTCACGCAGGTAAGGCAGCCCCCCGTAATGGTCGATATGCCCGTGTGTGATCAGGATGTGAGTTAGATCGGCAAATTCAATGTTTTCCCCAAGGAGTTCGCCTGCCCTCTGAATGCTCTCCTCCAAGTGCTGGTTGTTCCTGTGGAAACCCGAGCCTGTGTCGATTAAAACGCGATAGTCGTCAACCATCACGATATAGGCATATACCCAAAAATCTGGAAAGGCGTTTAGAGGCAATTGGGCGATGCGCGCCCCGGCATTGCTGTGGAAAATTTGAACTTCTTTGTTTTGTGGCTTTTGGCGCACGTCGACTACGTCAGTGTAATCCATATTGATCTATCGTATAAGCAGACCATTGAGCAGCAGGTCAGCATATTGGTCAGCAATTGCGGTAGGGGAGAGCGAACCCTGGGGGTGGTACCACATTATCGTCCAGTTGAGCAGCCCTAATAACGTCCGAGCAGCCAGCGCGGGATCTGGGCAATCATAGAAACCTGCATCGACCCCATCCTGGATTAATTCGCGCCAAATCCTTTCAAATTCATCACGCTGTTTGACATGCTGGTCATAAAGACTGGGTTCCAGCGAACGATATTCAAGCAGCAGCACGGACGAAAGGTCCCCATGTTCGGCAAGTATGTCGATGTATATTCGCATAGCCATACGAAGTTTTTGAGGCGAAGGGGCCTCACTGTCAATGGCCACAGTTACCTGCTCAATAACCAGATCTAAGGCTAGATCTAGGAGGGTTAGCAGAATTACCTGTTTTTTGGGGAAATGGTGGTAGAGGCTGGCTTTCTTCAGCTCGACACTGTCGGCAATATCTTGCATAGATGTGGCGTGGTAACCCTTTTTGCTGAAGATTTGAGCTGCAGCTTCGAGAATTTGTTCTTTGGACACAATGTTCCTCTGATAGGTCAAACCGCTGAGCAGATGGGTGTTACACAAAGCGGGGAAGCGGTTTCGAAAAAAAAATCGATCTCCCTACCGACCGGTCGGTAGGACAAGTGTAGCATAATATCGTTACGCGCGTCAAGAAATCCCTCAAGGAGTTACTCACTGAAACGTGGTGTGCCGGAAATAAGGAGTGGGGCCTAACCATCACCCCATATTTTCTCGATTTTGACCGAGGTGGTGTAATTCTTGGAAAATGCCTAACTGGTAGAATAGCTTTGAATTGGGATCTTGCGCAAAGTTATTGGTTGCTATGAATAAGCGTTTGATTGCTATTTTGCAGGCTCTATTTGTTGTCTTCCTGTGGGCTTCTTCCTGGGTGTTAATAAAGTTCGGGTTAGAGGAGATCCCACCGCTGACATTTGCGGGTCTGATGTATTTTCTCGCTTTTCTCTGTCTGTTGGGGGGGGTGTTTCTGTATCGTGATGCAAAGCATCAGGTGAAGTCCTTATCGAAAGGTGCCTGGAGTCAATTGATTTTCCTTGGATTTCTGTTTTATGCTGGTACGCAAGGGGCCTCGTTTGTTGCGCTGGCACATTTGCCAGCAGTGACGGTGAACTTGTTGTGGAGTTTCAGCAGCGTTTTTGTAGCCCTTGTGGGAATAGCTTGGTTATCTGAAAAACCAACCGGTTTCCAGTGGATCGGGATACTGCTTGCACTTCTTGGGGCTATGATGTATTTCTATCCGGTCACGATCCCGAAATCGCAATGGATAGGGTATTTTTTTGCTGTTATTGGGATCATGGCGAATGCGGTTTCTTCGATCATGGGGCGGGATATCAACCGATCTGCAGAGTATCACCCTTTGGTTGTCACCGTGGTGAGTATGGGGGCCGGATCGATTCTGCTTTTGGGCACCGGTCTATATGTGGAAGGGCTGCCAGCCATTGGGGTGAGGAGTTGGACGATCATCATCTGGCTGGCCATCGTCAATACGGCTTTTGCCTTCACGTTGTGGAATCATACCCTTCGCACACTGACGGCCATGGAGTCGAGCATCATTAATGGCACGATGCTCATCTGGATACCGATTTTTGCCGTCTTGTTTTTGGGGGAGAGTATTACGAGCAAGGAATTGCTTGGATTGGTAGCTGCTAGCATCGGCACAATGATCGTGCAGTTACGTCGTTTCCCCAAGGCTAATCGTCAGGAATTCTAGTGGCGAGAATTCGGATGGGGATGATAGAAAATTGGCCCCCTTCAAGGAGGGTCAGCCAAAGAAGAATTCCAGGACCCCAGATAATTCGACTGCTGTATACACCAACAGAAGAGAGAGGGCAGTGTTGATGATTTGTTTTATCCCTGGCCGCTCCAGGTATGTTCGAATAGCTGCCCCAAAGAATGTCCAGGTTGATATCGCGCTGAATGCTACCCCGGCAAATGCTACCGCTGAAAAAAGTAGCGTTATGGGGCTTGATATTTTGCCCCCAAAGAATGTAGAGTAGAGTGTCAGTCCATAGACCAGCGCTTTGGGATTAAGCAGTTGTAACAGAAAACCATTGGAAAATCCCAATATGTTTTGTTGATCTTCGCGAAAACTGTAACTTGCTCTAAAGGTATGATACGCCAACCAGAGGATATATAGAGAGCCAATCACGCGCAAATATTTCTCAATCGCCGGAAAAACCTGTAACAAAGTCGCAGCTATCCAGCCGCAGAGCAGCATGATCAAGAAAAATCCTGCAGTAATTCCAGCCAAATAATTCAGTGAATTTCTGTACCCAAATAGAATGCCCATGGATGCGCTGGAGATATTGTTTGGACCAGGGGTATAGGTTGTGACGAATACAAAGGTTACTAGCGCGACGAATTCAGAATCCATATTGTTGTCCTTGCCTGGGAATTGGGTAACTGGTACACTATAGCAGTCAAATGATTGTTAAAGTATACCAGTTTGGACGCTAAAGCGTCAATGGGATTGCTATATGAAACAACCGGGTGATACCTTAGCAAGGAACTTGCAGAAGATCCGCGAAGGCCGCAGTTTGAGTTTAGATAAGCTGGCTGACCTGACAGGAGTCAGCAAAAGCATGCTGCGTCAGATAGAAATTGGCCAATCGAGTCCCACCATTGCGACCATATGGAAAATCGCCAATGGTCTGAAAATTCCGTTCACTGCCATGCTAAAAGAGCAAACACAAGAGGTTGTCTTGCAGCCCTTCAAGCAAGACTTGCCTTTGGTAGGCGATTCGCCAGGGTATCGTCTTTACCCCCTGATCGCCTTTGACCCTGAGCGCTCTTTCGAGGTCTATTTTGTAGAGATCGACCCAGGCATTGCTTTGGAGGCGGAACCGCACCAGGGCAACGCAGAGGAGAAAGTCTTTGTGGTGAAGGGGCAAATTGATATCACAGTGGATGGACAAGTTTACGAGGTAGATCACGAGCATTTCATTAGTTTTAGGGCGGATTGCGTGCACAGTTATCACAATTCTGGTGAAGAAATAGCAGTTGCATTCATGCTCATTTCTTATTTGGGATCGTGATAATTGGTTCCAGGGGCAACCCATTCTGTTAGGCAAAGATTGATGTCACACGAATAAAACCTGCGGGAGGTTTGAGAACCTCCCGCAGGTTTACATCAAACAATAAAGGAAGATGATTATGGCCCAAAGCGAAGAATCAGAAATCCGAGATGCTATCCTGAAGTATTATCATGATGGCCACGCAAAATATGATCCAGCGTTATATCGAAAGATTCTGCATCCAGAATGGAAATTCTTTTTTATCGATGGTGGTAAATTGCGCATCGTGGACCGGGATGAATTTTGTGAGTGGTACCAACCGGAAAAATTGAATCCCGAATTGGAATGGGAGACCGAATTTTTCAGCATCGATGTGACTGGTGACAACGCCTGCGTGAAGCTTAGGATTGAAAACCAACGCGTAAAATACATCGATTATCTCAACCTGATGAAAATTAATGGTCAATGGTGGATTGTGCACAAATTATCGGACGAAACCCCAAAAGATGGGTAAGAATTATCCCATTCGAATTGTCCAAACTGCGATAAACGATCAAACAGAGTTTGAGAGGATCCAAATGTCTGAATTAAAAACCAAGCTCAACGATGCAAGTGTCCAGGATTTCCTAAACAGTGTGGAAGATGAAAAGAAGCGCAAAGACAGTTTCAAGATTCTCCAACTTATGCAGGAGATAACCGGCGATGAGCCAAAAATGTGGGGCAACAGTATCGTCGGATTCGGAAGTTATCACTATAAATATGCCAGCGGAAAAGAGGGAGACTGGTTCCTAACAGGTTTTTCCCCTCGCAAGCAAAGCCTGACGCTTTACATCATGTCGGGATTTGAGAAATACGACGAATTGCTCGCAACGTTAGGCAAGCATTCCACGGGCAAATCTTGTCTTTACGTCAAGAAAACCGAAGACGTTGATATGCAGGTTTTGCGAGAGCTTATCGAGCTTTCTGTTGAGCATGTCGCTTCAACGAATCAATAAATCTTTATTCAATTAACTCATTCAATATTTGCATTGAATAAGGGTCATTGGGAACCGCCCACCATACGGCCTTCAAGATTTAGGGGGATGAGAAAGCCTCAGCTCAACGATGAAGGTCACCTTGCCATCGAAAATTAAGCGCGCTATAATCCTCGTGCTTAGAGAAAGGTTTACGAGGTAAGTATTGTTATGCCTATTTATACGTATCGCTGCGAAAATTGTGGTGTCCAGTTCGAACGCCGCCAGAAATTTTCCGATGATCCATTAACTGTTTGCCCAGAATGCGAGAAAGATGCTTTGCGCAAAGTGTATTTACCGGTGGGCATCGTGTTCAAGGGTTCTGGTTTCTATTCCACTGATAACCGCTCGTCTTCCAAGGTCCTCACCTCTTCAAAATCGGAAGAAGGCGAGAGTTCATCTAAAAAAGAGAAGAAAGACGAGAGCAAGAAAGAGAAAACCAAAGCCGTAGAGAAATAATCTTAAGAAATTAAAACAAAATAGGTCCTAACAGGTTTGTAGAACCCGTTAGGACCTATTTTGTTTCCTATGATCGAATTTGGATAACAGTATCTTCAGCAAATATTTGATTGACATGCAAACCAAGGGATTTGTACAAGCCTGGGGGCACGCCGATATCTGCTAGATACAATTCGCCGACGATGTCCCGGGCAGAGTCGACCATTAGACCCGTTTTGGGGAGCGCCAAGGTTAGGGTTGCGCGCGCCAGGATGTGAGGTTGGTAGGCTTGCCCTGAGGTTGTATCCAGTCCTGAAGGCGTATCCAGACTAAGGACTGGCGCTTGATGCTGGTTGGCGAATTCGATCAGGCTGGCTGCTGCCCCGCGCGGCGCTCCAGAAAGGCTATATCCGATGATCGCGTCCAGGATCAGGTCTGCTGGAGGCAGAGCATCAATTTCGCTAGCTACGGATATGGGCAGCTCCATGGCCTGTAGGATCCTAAGTTGATCGGAGGGCACGCCTCGCATCTCCGAGCGAGATTTTGTCAGGAAAACGTGCACATTGGCACCCCAATTGTGCAGCCGGCGCGCCGCAACCAGTCCACCACCGCCATTGCCGCCGCTGCCTGCCAGCACAAGAATGGTTGCCCCCTGAGGGTTACCACGTAGAAACCGTTTCCTGGCCAGAGAAGCAAGGCTGAGACCGGCATTCTCCATCATCTGTTTGAGCTCAATGCCATAGCTCTCGACCATCAGTTGATCGACTTGGCGCATCTGTTCTGTTGTAATTGATGGTATCTGCATGCTTTTTTAATATTCCAAGAAAAAAAAGAGAGCGCAAGGTGGGGTAGCCACCCTGCGCTCTTCTGTTTTCAGCTCTGAATAATTTTCATTCAGGGTCATCCGAGGTCGCCTTGATGGCATCCAAGAGCGCCTCGAATTCTTCCTGACAATTTGCACAACGATTGAGATGGGCTTCTACCAGAGGCATAGCTTCAGTAGGATCTTTGCCCTGCAATTGTGATTCGACGAAGATATCGACGAATTCAAAACAATCATCGCAGCCGATCTCGTCCTCGCGAGTATTGGCTATTGCCCGGGTCATCTTTTTGATAATTTCGATATTTAATTCCATTACATTCTCCAAATTCACAGATGCCTTATGTGATATTGATCTTACGTTCCATCAAAAGCTGACAGGATCTCTTCGATCGATAGCCCCTCGGCAAGCAGCTCGCGTTTGAGGCGCTTGCGCGCATCATGGATCATCTTATAAAGCGCATTGCGATTGGTGCCCATTTTCTCTGCTACCACTTCCAATGGCATTCCACCGCCCATCACAGCCTGGAGCGCATTCCTCTGCCGCTCGGTAAGGCCCTCTTCGATCACTCGCATCACAGTTTCGACGATCATCTGTTGGGTGGTCTGTTGCTCAGGGCTGGCATCGGGGTCGGTCAGGATCGCGGGGGTAAAATCGGGTCCGCTGTCTTCAGGGAGCAGGTCTTCTAAGGCGACATCTTGCCAACGTTTGCGGCGCAACTCGGTATAGGCAACCCGGATAGCGATCTTCTGGGCCCAGGTGGTTAATTTGCTTTCGCCTCGGAAGGTGTCTAGGTTATCGAGGATCTTTATCAAGGCATCTTGAGCGAAATCTTCGACCAGCACATCGATATCTCCGCGCGTGCGAGTGGAGAGCGAATAACTCAGGCCTCGAATCAGTATGTCTCGTAAATCTTCGATGGCCTGATCCTGGTTTGGTCCGCGCAAATCTGCCAGCCATTCTTCGTTTGTGCGTTCACTCATGGGGAGTTCATTTCCTCCGGACTTTTCCTCATCATAGGACTGGCAAATTATAGCACGAGCCAGGTCTGGAGGCGCATTCCCCCCTCAACGCGGCAGCCACCCCAAACGGAACCTGAGACTCCGGTTGGGGTGGCTGCCAAATAAAAAGAAACCAATTGAGCTCTTTACAGCGTGTATTTATTGCCCTACGTGCTCACCCTTCTTGTAAGGTGTCTCCTGGAACAAAGGCAGCCCAGGCGAACCAGAATGTATCGTGGTGGTTGAGCGCTTTGAGCGATGTGCCGCTGAGAGGGCCGGCAATCGCCTGGCCGAAAATATCCCAGGTACTATTGGTATTCTCGTCATTGAACGTGCCATCGCCATTGTTGCTGAAGACTAGAACTTCGCCGTCTACTGTGGCTTCGAAAACACCCGTCGCACCGACATCGTTGCCTTCAGCGATCACGGATGAGTCCAGCGCTGAAGCCGTACCTTCCTTCCAGAACACTGCGATGGGGGTCTCGCCGACAACATCATTGATGACGATTTCCTCATTTAGCCTGGTATAGGCATAGGCGCTGGAATCGCCATTATCTAGCACGACGCCCACGACGCGGTCCATGGGGCGCAGTTGGTCGTCGATTTCGCCGCTGAACAAGAAGGGGAAGGAGTTGATATTGTCATAGCCAACGTAGGGATTTTGCCCGTATGGCCGGCTGATGCCTGTATCGATAGAGAGGACCTGCCCATCGGGATATTTGTCCTTGAAATCTCCCCAAGAAATGATCGCCGCGGGAACGGGGGTCAGTTTGGTGCCAGTGTAGGAACCGACGATGCCCTCACCGCTGAACTGCTGCCACCAGGATTGGGTCTGTCGATCGTACATCACCAGATCGCTATTTCGCAGGTTGCCCGAAGTGCCAAAGGTGACGATTTCGCCTTCGTGCTCGAAGCGCTCAAAGACCAGAGCGGTATTGCACAAGGGACAGAATGTGACCACGACCGGAATTTCGTTGACCGTATCGTTGACAATTTCGTGCCAGGTCATAATCTGCAGGGGATAGGCACGCACATCGTCCTCGAGCGCAAGTAAAACAACCGGCTCGATATCTCTGAGCCAGTTATCGGCAGAATCGATGGTCTCGAAGGTGGGGTTGTCGATAGGGGGAATCCCATCTGGGGGCGGTCCGCCGGAGAAGATTTCGCTGTATTCGACGCTGTGCTGGCAGAAGTCGGTCAGCTCCCAATGGCGCACATCAAAGCTAGGTTGGTCTCCGTTGAAGGGATCTGCGCATTCGTGCTCGCTCTCTGTAGAAGTGGCAGGTGAGACTGGTGCCACATCGGCAACCGCCTTTGCATTCTCACCACCTGTGTCTTCGGATTCCTCTTCGATTTCGCTGAGGTTGCTGGACGAGGGGGCTTGCGCCTGGACAGGCCCAGCTGAACAAGCTGTCGCTAATAAGGCAACAAAGAGCAGCCAAATGATCCATCGTGAATTCGACATAACAGTCTCCTTAGGTAGGATTTGATTATGCTGGATTGGATGGGATCGTCGGGATTGCTCTTACCAAAGGGGTAGATTTCTCATCAGATAATAATCTGGCTTAACAATTTTCTCAAAAAATTTGTGGAAATTCTCGAGCCAATTGTCGTGACATTTTCCAGGTACGAATAATAAATATTCGTTTACTAAATCTGTGTATCTATATTATGGCCGCCAATCAGGGGAAGAATTTCTACCACTGCTGGTAACACGCATAGTAGCCGAGCCATCAGCGTTCATAATGTAGATCTGTAAACCTCCCTCCTCGTAAGTGAAAGCAATTTGTGTGCCATTGGGAGACCAGACAGGTTCCCATTGAAAATCCGTTAAAGAATTTTTAAGCCAATTTTGCGACGATCCATCAGATTTCATTACATAGATCCTGTTACTATGACTATAGGCGATGAAATCGCCATTGGGTGACCAAGAAGGATCATCGTTGCATGAAGAAGAACCATCGTCCGTTAGGTATACTTCACTATACCCATCGGAGTCTATCATGTAAATATCGTCACAATAATCCCGGTTAGAGGCAAAAATGATATTCTTACTGTCGGGAGACCAGGCTGGATCAGTATCATCGGCTGAGTTGCTAGTTAATTGGATCTGGTCTGAACCATCGGCGTTCATCGTATAGATTTCGGCGTTTTTGGATCTGTGGGAAACAAAAGCAATCCTACTGCCATCAGGCGACCAAGCTGGGTCGCTGTCAAAAAAAGAATTATTGGTTAATTGAATCAGGCCAGAACCGTCAGCGTTTATTACATAAATATCGTAATCGCCATCGCGGTCGGATGCGAATGCAACCTTGTTCCCATCATGTGACCATGTGGGATGTGAGTCTTGTGCAGGGTGATTTGTTAGTTGGTGTTTTAATTGATTATCTAGTATTACAGCGCAAGGTTGGCTGAAAGCCGTGCCAAGCGGCGCTTGCGATG